>CAIOOC010000201.1 GCA_903859795.1 uncultured Bacteroidia bacterium | reverse complement strand
CATTTAGGGTAAAAGCTACTGGATAACCACCTCTTAACCAATGAACCCTAAAATCTGATAGCGTACTGATTTCCTGATAAAAGAATGGGGTCAATTCGTTGTAAACAATTCTTCCGGCCAATGTCTCATTACTCATTAAAAGCAAATCTTTACTTGCTGATCCCAATAATATAAAACGACCATCAATACGATGTGAATCAATGGCTGATCGCAATACGGGAAATAATTCTGGTCTTCGTTGAATTTCATCAATGATTACCGTTTTGTCTTGAACTGTCTGAATAAATTCAACAGGATGATCAAAAACTGCACTGTCAGCAGGGTTTTCCAGGTCAAGATATACTGATTCTTTGTCAAGTTGAGAAGATATCTCTTTTGCCAGGGTTGTTTTCCCAACCTGTCTTGATCCCAAAATTGCAACAGATGGGAAGTGCTTCATTAGAAGCAGTATCTGACTTTCTATTTTTCTTTTTATGTACATAAGACAATTATCACCGCAAATATACAATTAAATATACGATTTACGGGGAAAATAAATTTTTAGTCAAAAAAACAATTATCGATTTTTTTCAAGCTAATTATAAAGACTTTATTTTGTACTTTTAATAGATTATTTGAAATGTTATGGAGACTTTTACGAATCCCAAAACAAGAGAAAAACTTGAGTTAGCTCCTAAAGATCTTGCTGGAAAAATGACTTTGCAACAAGCCAAAGATGCATGCAGGGAATTAGGCAATGGCTGGCGACTGCCTACAATTCCGGAACTGGAAATTATCTTTACCGATTTTCATAAAAAAGATAAAGGAGAATTTAAGAAAAAGGATTGTTATTGGTCGGGGTCGATGTCTCCGGATAATTGGGTATTGGCTTTTGACTTTTCTGACGGTCGATCTTATATAAATGTTGAAAACTTTTTGAACAGGGTACGAGTAGTCAGGCCTGTCTAATTCCTTATTGATACCTGTTCTCATTTTGTTAGATCTAAATTCAAGAAGTTAAATAGAGAAGATGTGGGAATACTAAAGCTAATTTTTACCAGCACTTTAAATTTCTGAAAGCACCACTTAAAATACGAAACGACTTTGAAAATTGCCATACTCTCCGATATACATTCCAACCTTGAGGCACTGGAGGCTGCATTTGCAGATCTTCAGGAACTGGGAATCGACGTAATTTATTGCACCGGCGACCTGGTTGGCTATGCTGCAAATCCAAATGAAGTGATAAGCCTCCTTCAGGAAAACAACGTAAGATGTCTGGTTGGGAATCATGATTATGCCTGTATCGATCCACGAGCAGTGGAAGATATGGTCCGGAATGCCCGTCTGACAATAGAGTATACCAGGAGTGTTTTATTGCCTGCAAATTTAGATTTCCTAAAAGAGCTACCCTGTTTTATAAATGAGAACGGGGTCCATTTTACACACGGTTTACCGCCCGATTCGTTTGATGAATACATTGATACCCAAAGCAAGAAAGAACTTTTGGCCGCATTTGCCTCTTTTGACGGGAATGTGGCATTTGTTGGACATACCCATCTGATTGAAATTTATGAATTGACTGAAGAGGGAAAGATTGATGAACCTTTATTCGAACGAGATACGTTTGAGTTAAACTCTAATAGCCGATATATAATCAGTGCAGGCAGTGTAGGTCAACCACGTGACGATAATCGCGAGGCCGGTTACCTTATTTTTGATAGCAACAATCAACAAATAATTAAACGCCATATTACCTATCCGGTTAATTTAACGATTCAAAAAATCAATTCTGTTGGATTGCCTGCAAGGAACGGTTTGAGATTATTGCCGTAATAATGAAACGAGCCACGCGCAAAATTTTCTCACACAAGAGTTTGACTAACCTGGCGAGGAATCAGGTGAAAAAGTTGCGGGGAATGTAATAAAGTTGAATCTTTATATAGTTATACAGATTTGTAAAAAACTAATTGTTAAAAAGATAAAGGTGCAGAGCACCGATTATATTTGTAGTATTTTATGATGTGATATGCCTAATAGGTACAGCGTACCGGAACATCATTTTATTCCCATTTAGACGCACCATCGAAGAAAATAAAGACATATTCATCTTTATATTCAACTTCATTTTTTTGAAGTAATTCCAAATATTCTTCGCGAAATGTCCTTTTCTGATGGTGAATCTCCTGGTTCTTAATATACTGGATTACTGTATTTAATTGGGAATGAGAATGTGTAAATGCTCCATAACCCCTTTGCCATTCAAACTTGAACTCTGCACCTTTACCCATTTATCAACAGGTTTTTTTGAATAGAATAAGAAACTGTCATAAATTGTACCTATCAAATCGTTTATAGAAGATTAATGTCCACAACAATTTAATTTGATCCCTGGCGAGTTCCATCTGTCCATTAAAAAACAAATTATATACAAATGAAACCCTCATGAACTTACAACCAAAAAAGGCAATGTATAAATTTATGAGGGTTCCACACGGATCAAGGATCTAAATATTAATAAGTTAATTAAAATTTATACGTATGGAAGACGAGACTTAAAAAATTTATGCTTTTAGCCTGGTTAAAAGCGAGTTAAGACAAACTTGCTTTAGTTTGTCTGCTACAAATCTGGCCTCAATTTCATAAGGATTGTTTTCGTAACCAAGTTCCTCATGCAATTTATCATACAGTTGATTAATTCGGCTCGATTTAATCTGAAGGTAATGTATATATTCATGTATAATGATTTCAACCAGATCAATCAGTGCACAACTTTCCCAAACCCGGAATCTCATTGATTTGTCATCATAGCTATACGTTCCACCATTCCGGCTAAAGTTAGGGAGAGATTTTATTGTATAACCGTGCCTTAACTTTCCAAGATTTTTTTCACACCAACCGAGACCCAATTCTATAAATCGGTGCTTATCTACCTTAAAAGCTTTCAAATCTTTCACTTTTAAATCCTTGCGATAGTTTGTTTTGGCTGGTGAAGCTCTCGAATAGATTCGTGAATAATTGATATTTAATTTCCGATGACTCTTAAAGGGGATCAGGTTCAAAAGAAAATCCATTAACATAAGATGAAGGTATTAGGTAGGAAGAAAGACAGTTTTTAGAATTATAATTTCGCAGAAAATGGCAAAGTAAAAGCTTTATTATCAAATTTGAATCGATTTATTTGGAAAATCAAGATTTTTTATTTTAACTTTAGCATGACCAAACTTTTACCTTTATGAATAAACCCAAATTAAAGGTCCCTTTCGACAGGAAGACACCAAGGCAGAATCAACCAATAAGACTTTTTCAGAAATAGATTTAAGAGTATCAGTCGTAAAAGACTTCCGGCCCAGCCTTATGCTACTCTTAAAGGAATTTAACTCCAAAATTCCTGATCATTAATTGTGTACTATTTTTGAGATTTAGAGAAACAGTTACGCTAAAATGTCAGATTTATGAAATTATTTGAGAATGAAGATGGGGTAACTCTATCTAAAAAACAAGCTTCAGAAATTGAAATTAGAAAACAAAATGAATTCAGCCCAGTAAGAAATTGGAATTCACATTAACAGTATTCTGGAAAATTATTCAAAATAGCTATGAACTACAGAAGATTCCTAAACCTTTGCTCGAAAAGAAATATTAAGGTTGATATGAGCGTATCTGATGCCTCTACTGAACCGTTTACAAAGATTGACCTAAATATTTCAGATAAGCAGTTTGAAACAAGATACTCCTGCAAATTACTTCAAATTGAATTTGAAAACCAATCAGAACTTGGTGTAAAAATTCCGGTCATTCCTGATATACTTACCGACGCTATCTCAATTTCCATTTTAGGATTCCAGGATAGATTTCAGCCGGCCATTTACCAGTTTCATAAATTGGAGGGACTTAAGTTTGTGAGTACAAGAGCGGATAACTATGACTTTAAGCGTTTCTCCAACCTGAAAAAATTATTTCTTAGTGCTTTCAGCTTAGATTTATGGAAACTCAGTATTGCGCATCCAAAAATAAGTGAACTTTCGGTTCATTGGAATAAGTGTACAAAAAACATGACAGGGATAATTAAAACCATAGATCTTTCAGGACTTCCATCTCTAAAATCACTTGACCTTTTTCATGTTGAAGAAGTCGAAGAAATTATTAGCACTAAAAAGCTTCCAAAATTAGAAAGCATTACTGCTGATGATTGTTACGACCTAAGCAATTGGGGTATGAAATTTTTAAAGAAATGTCCGGCGCTGAAGAAATTTCATCTTGGAGCGAGTTATTATTATCCTGAATATCCATTTCTTTATCCCGAAAAAATCGAAGATTTGTCGATTTTTCTCGACGAGCCTGAGAACCTGAACTTCCTGAGGGCATTCACCAATCTTAAAAAATTGACGGTGGTGGGCGCCGAAAACCTAAGTGTAAGTGTATTGGAGGAATTTCCCTTATTAAACTATAAGGAGAATCCGGATATTGAACCTGAAACTTCTGTTGCAACTGAATATTCACCAGACGATTATGATGACCCGCCATTTTAAATTCATCTGCCGCTAATAGTAGTGAAGATGTGAAAAAACAATTTGAAAATTTAT
>CAIOOC010000200.1 GCA_903859795.1 uncultured Bacteroidia bacterium | reverse complement strand
CGTTTTCCGAGGTAACATAACCTACAAATGCACCTATCTGATTTCCTGAGCCCTCTTTTGAACCTGTACTAATATTTTTCCTATCCCAGGTTCCAAATGTGTTGAATGGCTTGCTGAATTTTGCACAGAAGTAAACATTTTGATTATCAATAAATCCCTCGGATGTTCTGTGACCCACTATTTCTGTATTATTGATAAAAGTAATCTGCGCATCAGTACATTTATCTCCTATTCCATGATTCATATCTATCAGAATATGAGAAGCATCAGATTTTGGGAATGTATACTTATGAAATCCAGCCCTTTCAGTAAGTGTCAACTGCACCCTAATACCATAATCTTTCAACGTCACTGCATAATAACCGGGTGAAGCTTCCTCCTTGTCATGTGAAAACAGTGACCGGTAACCCTCTCCTGGTTTATTTTTTGCCCCGGGCTCAACCTTAAGCACTCCCGTGGTTGGCATCAACATGATATCACCCCAGTCGCCGGCACCCATTCCGCTGCGATGCAGGTGGCTGAATCCCATTACCGAGCTGTCGCTGTAATGGTAACCCGAGCACCAGTCCCAGCCTTTTACATCAGTATCTGGTCCCAACTGAACCAATCCTCCGGGTAAGGCTGCTCCGGGGAAGGTATGGCCATGATCGTCTGTTCCCAGGAAAGGGTTCACATAACCTGCATAATTTACAGGTGCATGGCCGGCGCCGAATAAGCCGCTTATCGTAAATAGCAGGATAAATGCAAGAGTTCCTGATCTGATATTCCTTTTCATTTCCAATCTGTTAAATATTTGTATTATTTTTTTTCTCCAGGGAACATAAACACTGAAATGTCTCCGGCATCAAGTTCCATCGAGTTTTCGTAGGCACTGGCAGGAACTATGGTACCGTCTTTTAGAACTTTCTTTACCGAATCGTCGCCATAAACTGTAAGGTTGATACTTTTCAAAAAATCCTTATTGACAACAACCAGAAATGAATTCGCCCCGTTTTCCAAAACAGAGACCAATGCCGGTGATCCATTGGTATCCAAAACCTTTATAGCTTTCGGGAGTGTTGTGACGCGAACTGTTCCGACAGGGATCATACCTTTCCCCGTATGTCTAACACTGACCACCTTTGCACCCAGAAAAACAGGAGCGAGTGCCTGAATCTCTGCACTTATCTGTTTTACCCGGTCAAAAACAACGGTCCTTTTACCTGCAGCATTTAGTGGCCCTCCCCTGTCATCTTCCGAAGCTCCGGACGTAATTGGGGTTCGATCCCAATACTCGTAATAACAGATACCCTGGGCTCCGTAGGCCAGGTTGCTGAATGCCTGAACTCTAAGTGCAGCCAGAGTCTGAGGCATAATATGATCTGCATCATAATTGGAAGTTAGCGCAAATGCCCAGAAGGGTAACCCTGCTTTTTGGGATTCTGCGGAGATCAGCTCCAGATTTCCGTACCAGCTTCTTGACAGGTGGTCTGAAAGCACAGGATAATAGTCAAATGAGACTACCTGAACGGGTAACTCCTTTAAAAATTCCTTTAGATAAACCTTGTAACTTTCTGCCTGCAAGGCGTCGGGTCCTGCAAAATCCGGCCAGATATTCACATAAAGGAGATTCTTTCTATCGACCGATTGAATCTTTTCGCACCAGCTTTTCAATTCCGGGAAAAGCCTCATTCCTGGTTCATCATAGATATAATAGCCACCCATTGCAGGGTGATTCATAAACAATGCCGCTGTCTTTTCCGGTTCGCTTTTTAATTCAGGGCACGAAATAAGAAGTTTAACCCCGGCTTTGGCTGCAACGTCGAGCCCTTTCAACATCGCCGCGAGGTCGGAGAAGTTGTCGATAAACAGGTTAATACCAGACTCATGTATCTCGTTGAGCCGGGTAATGTTTATTTGACTCATTGGAATGAACGCGTATGCATTAATGGGCATAACCCCTTTAAATGCCAGCTTTTCCTGACCATTGATTGACCCGGCAAGAATAGCGATGAGAGCGATACACGTAAATATCCGGGTCATCACTTATTTTTTGACAGTTGGGAACATGAAAATCTCGGCATCTCCCGGATCGAGTTCCATGGAGTTCTCGTAGGCACTGGCCGGAACAACTGTTCCATCCTTAAGCACCTTTTTCACAGAATCATCACCGTAAACGGTAATATTGATACTGTTCAGAAAATCCTTATTGACAATCACAAGAAATGAGTTCTCCCCGTTTTCAAGTACTGATACAAGGGCCGGTGCACCATTGGTATCCAGAACTTTAATTGCCTTCGGAAGTGTTGTAAGACGTATTGTACCGCCTGGAATCATCCCTTTACCAGTATGCCTTACAGTAACTATTTTTGATCCGAAGAACACCCCTGACAGGTTTTTAATCTCCTGACTCATTAACTTAACGCGATCATAAACGACACTTCGTTTTCCGGCGGCACTAATCGGTGCTCCGCGCTGATCCTCACCCGATGGTGCATTAATTGAGGTAGCAGACCAGTATGTGAAATATTGAATCCCCTGTGCCCCGTAAGCCAGATCGCTGTAAGTCTGAAGTCTCATGGCTGCGAGCGTTTGCGGTGTCACATGATTTTCGTCGTAGTTGGTGGTTAGAGTAAATGCCCAGAAAGGTAATCCTGCCTTTGTTGCCTCACCTGATACTTGTTCGAGGTTCTGGTACCAGGTTTTGGAAATGCGGTCCTTCATGATCGGGTAATAGTCGAACGAGACAAATTGTACCGGAATCTGTTTGATGTATTCCCTGACATAGACCATATAATCTTTAACTCCCAGCTGGGTTGAATCGGCATGGTTGGGAAAAAGGTTCACATAGCAGAAATGTTTTTTGTCGATAGCCTGGATCTGCCGGCCCCACTCACCCAGTCCTTTGAGCTGCCCAAATGAAGGCTCATCCTGGAGGTGATACCCAACCAATGCAGGGTGATTCATAAACCGCCTCACTGTTTTCTCAGGATCTGTTCTCAACTCAGGACAGGAAATAACCATTTTAATCCCGGTCTTCTGTGCAACATCAAGGGCTTTTTGTACCTCATCGGCATTCGAATACCCATTAAACTGGTAAGTAATTCCGGCTTCCTTCATTTCGAGATACCGTTCTGCGGTAGTTTCATTGAAAGGGATGCTATACCATGCCAGGATTGGGATCTCACCTTTTGAGATTAATTTTTCCTGGGCATTTACGTAACCAACAAACAAGGACAATAACAGACTGATATACACTATTTTTTTCATAAATCTCATTCGTGATGAAGTCACCGGGTGACTGTCCGTGTCCTGAACAGTCACCCGGTGACTATACTACCCGGTAAATAATTCTTAAATTAAAATCTATGCAGCTGCCTGGCTCTTTCTTACGAAGAATGATACCCAAAGAATATAAAGCATACATCCGCCAACAACAAAAATACTTGCCAACGGTCCCGAGGTTGTGCTTACATAACCCATTACCAGCGGGATAAATGCACCGCCCGAAACGGACATAATTAACAATCCCGAAATTTCATTGGCCCGTTCAGGCATCTTGGCTAACGCAAGTGAAAAGATTATTGGGAACATATTTCCAACTCCTAATCCAATAATTAATATTGCAGCAAAAGCGATCGTATTACTCGGTGCCAGGAATACTCCCAAAACGCCAATCAGAGACAAAATAGAAATCAGCAGAAGGAAAAGACGCGGTTTAATCCAGTTCAAAATGATTGCTCCAAGGAATCGGGATATTGTTTCGCCAACAAAAAAGAGACTGATTCCATAGGCTGCTACCTCAAGGGTAATCCCGTATTTAGAAACCAATACCTTTGCAATATTTGTATTAATCGCTACTTCAGCACCTACTGTCAGGAAGATGGATAATGCCATGAAAGCAACAAAACTGTTTTTAAGCAATCCAAGGCAGGAAGCAAATGATGCAGGTTTGCGATCAGGCCTTGACTCTACTATAGGAGTCATGGATAACCATAAAGCCCCTAATAACGAGGTGATCCCATAAACTGCAAATACTAATTTCCAGTCACCAAACTGCGTAGCCATGAATGTAGCAATAATAGGTCCAAGAGTCGAAATGATTGCTTTTACAAACTGAGAAGTGCTCATATAACTGGCCAGTTTATCGGAAGGAGAAACATCCTGCAACAATGGGTTTGCCGATACCTGGATAATCGTGTTTCCAATTCCAAGGAGAATAAAAGAGGCAAACATCATTGCGAAAGAGTAATGAACAAATGGCAGTCCAAGACCAACTGCCTGCAAGACCATACCAATATTGAGCATGTTGCGTTTACCAATTTTGTCCTGGATCACACCTGCAGGAACTCCCAGAATAAAGAACCAAAGCAACACCATCATCGGAAGAAACTGAACAATAAAATCATTCAGCTGGAAGTCTTGCTGAATGTGGTTTGTTGCAGTTCCGATAATATCAACAAATCCCATTATCACAAACGACAACATCACCGGAACTAATTTACTCATCTGAACTTTTGAACTACTCATTTTTTTAGTTTTAGTTATTTATATTTAGTTGATTATTAATCGAATAAATAAGATTTAAATTATTCTTTCATGCCTTTCTACACTATCACTCTTTTTTCTCACGCAATCCGCCTGGCGGAGCGAAGTCGCAAAGCTTAGACATTTTGCATCTTTGCGCCTTCGCGTGATTTTTTAAATCTCCGCCTGATTGATTTCTACTTTATTGGGTCGCAAAGCCAATAATTACGGACAATTCCCCTATTCTTCAAGAAGATTAACCTCCTTAATAGTTCCGGCCTTGCTGATTCGCAGCGTCTTAATTTCAGAGGGACGGAAATTACCTGTCCATTTATGGTGGGCAAACTTCAGATCAAGTTCTGCAGTGGTCTGTTTACCTGTCGCCTCTACACAGCGAACAATAATGTCATCACCGTTTTCTGATTGTTTAACGGCGGCGACAATGACGTTGGGAGCGTCAACAGCAAGAAATGAACCTGATTTGGCCATTTTCCCGCCATGAATTCCCTGGTAAGTTATTGGCGAAGGAGTCATGAATTCCTCGGCAATCCTCACGATATTACTTTTCTGCCAGCTCTCTGTATGCGGTACAAGTAACATTCGCATTGTCTGAATTCCCTGGTCCATCCAGTAATATTCCTCCTTCATATTGAGGACTTTAGGGTTATGATGGGCGTAGACGGCAGCACGCGCTACCGAAATCCGGAGATCGTTCCCGTTAACGTTATAGCCATATTTGGCATCGTTAAGGACTGTTAGTCCAAAAGGAGACCCGCCACGTGTTCCGCTCACATCGACCCAGCGCTGACCAGGTTCTTCTTCGCCATTGGTCACACGTTCTATGAATCCGTATCCGGTTTCATAGGTTGAAGTAGGAGATTCCACATTAACCGGGAATGAGAACTTAACCATTTTAAGATGTTCGTGCCAGTCAAGAGTCACCTTTGCCTCAAGATTACGCGAACCTGCATAAAGTGTCCAGTCGATTGTAAGATTTGACAGGTTAAAAAACGAGATTACGCGGATTGTAGCCCTTAACGGTCCGTTTTCCAGTATTTTAATTGTAGAATTCTCAAAGGCGCCAATTTCATCGGCAAAAGTCTTGATGTCATGGCTCCAGGTATCGCTTGTATCGTTGATCACAACAGCCTTACCTCCACTTTCACCACCTGCAAAAATCTCCTTGCCGCTCTCCTTGTCAAACATTCCGAAGGTGCCTTTTGATGAAAAACGTACGGTAATGAACTCATTTTCCAGTGTATTATCTTTTGCGGAAGCAATGCTTTTATGATTGAAATCCCCACCATCCCAAAGCCTGAACTGACGGTAACCCATTGCAGGTATTGTTGCGTTAATGACCAGTTTTCTCCGGCTTCCTGCCTGAGATGATCCAAGAGTCCACTGATGTGCATGCGGGTTCCCGAGTTCATCATCAACACGTGAAGTTTTGTGCATTGTTCCCCAGTTTAAATCGTACTCTAAATTTTGGTGAACTTCCCATGCATGTGGATTAAAAGCAATGATATACTGAGAATCGGGATCCTCGGTAGGCACCTGCGATTCGAGTTTCTGTAACGCAACATAATTTGACTGATTGGCGATATCCTGGGCATAACCGTAACCTTGAGCTGCCGTGGCTGAGTGATCCATCAGTGAGCTTCCGGCCAGACTGTCGTGGAACTGGAGAAACAGAACCCTTTTCCATGCCGATGAGAACTCCCCTTTCGGATATTTGGCGCCCCATCCCGCTGATCCGATGGCCGCGATTTTCTCGGCCGCGACAAGGGCGAACTCAGACTGTCTGTTTCCCTTCTTAATTGCTGATTCAGCAGTATAACAACCTCTTGCATGATGTTGAAGATCGTCTTTGACCACAGGTATCTCCAGTTTTTTATCGGCGCGGGCCTCTTTGAAAAAGGTGTCATGAGTACTGAATAATACTTTGGGAGCATCTTTCTCTTTCTGAATTTCCAAAATTGAGCGAATATTCTCCTTTGTAGCGCCACCACCATGATCGCCGGCACCAAAATATTGCACGAAACTTTTTGAAGGCTGATCCTTGAACCGCTCTATTGTCTGTAACATTCGGTTCCTGACCGATCCTCCATCACCATAACTAAACGGAATGCGGTAGGTAAGCAAACGGGAACCATCAATACCCTCCCACCAGAACAAGTCCGCAGGAAGTGTCTTTTCATGAGGACCAGGTCTCATGAAAACATAGCTATCCATTTCAAGCCCTTTCATGATCTGCGGTAAAGAACTTGTGTGCCCGAATGAGTCCGGATTGTAACCGACTTTAGCCTTATGTCCGGTCAGTTTTTGCAGTGTCAGCTGACCATATAGCCCCTGCCTGACCATTGCTTCTCCTCCCGGAATATTTACATCGGGTTCAACCCACCATCCCCCGACGATACTCCATCGTCCTTCGTCAATACGCTTGCGAATCTGGGCCATCATCTGGGGATCGTTATCTGCAACCCACTGGTAGAACTGCGCAGAGCTGGAGGTGAATTTAAAGTCCGGTGTTTCGTTCATCCGGTCGAGATTCGACTTGAAGGTACTGTACACAATTGATATTCCCTCCGACATCGGCCACAACCATACGGGGTCAATGTGTCCATGCCCAACCATGTGTACTGTGTATTTTTTTGCATCAGCAGGCCACGGAGCGACCTGTTTCAAATCATCGGCAAAAAGTTTTGTCGTTGACGCCATCGCAAGGACAGCTGTACCTGCACCGGCACGGTTTATAAATGATCTGCGGGAAATGCCATTATTCGGCTTTGAATTAGTTTTTTCGTTCATTGTTATGTTGATTGATTAGTTTTTTTAGTTTATTGACAGACTTTTAGGCTGTTAGGCTATTAGGCTGTTAGGCTATTAGACTGTTAGGTTTTTAGGATTTAAGGTTATTACGCTGTTAGGAAGACGATTATATCGTTTTTCCTAACAGTCTAAAAGCCTAAATCGATAAAAGCCCTTTCATTTTCCAAAAAAATGGTTCTCCACCATAAGGCAGAGGACATGGTAAACCGGCAAATGCAATTCCTGTACAAACGCAGTCCTTCGCCCGGGGACATTGATCAGTATATCACAATGCTCTTTCATCTTACCTCCGGTTTCGCCGGTAAGGCCGATAACAACCATCTCTTTTGCCT
>CAIOOC010000199.1 GCA_903859795.1 uncultured Bacteroidia bacterium | reverse complement strand
GTTTAAAAGAGGCTGTGCCCCGATTTTAACAAGGTAAATAGCCTTAAACATAAAACTGGCAGCCAAATAAAATAGCCTTTAAATCATTTATATGGGTTTACCTGGCACATAAATTCAACTCTTTCATTATTTTTGGACTCACCTAAATTAAATTATCTTGAGCAACGGAACAAATAAATATTACCCTACTTTCTGGCAGGCAGCTAATCTGATTGTTATTTACATTTTTATTCAGACCCTGGTTGATCTCCCACTTGCTATCTACGACTATAATCATGGTACCGACTGGCTCTATCAGCCATGGTTAAAAATACCGGTTTTTCTCGGATCTACTTTGATTATCCTCTCACTCGGATACTTTTACTCCGGATTACCTTTCAAACAGGTATTTTCGGTTAAGCAGTTCAATGTTTTAACGATACCTGCGATGATCATTACATTTGCAGGATTGCAATACTTCCTCAACGAGATTAATATACATTTTGAAAGAATCCTTCCGCCACCCGGATGGTTTATGGAACTCTTTGCCCGGCTCTTCAATACAGATCTCGGAGTATGGGGCGGAATTCTGCGCATTGTTATTATTGCCCCGATCGTAGAGGAGATAATTTTCAGAGGACTGATTATGTCGGGCTTTTCGCGCATTTACCACCCTGTATTCGCAATCTTCTTCTCGGCACTCCTCTTTGCCCTCTTTCATCTCAATCCGTGGCAATTTGCAGCTGCATTTTCCCTTGGTCTCGTGCTGGGCTGGATTAGAATACGCACGGGATCGGTCCTTGCCTGTATTGCCGGACACGCCATTCACAACGGCCTGGTCTTTCTTTCGGTTTATTACTTCAACGATTTAAAGGGGATAGGTATTCTGAAAAGCGGAGTTATAAGTAACTATTTGATTCACTTGCTTATATTTATTGCAGGGATCGCATTGTTATGGTATTTTAGCCAGGAAAAATCACCACAAAATAAAATCAACCGATAGGGATTGGAAAAGGTGATGGTTGATCAACATTCCTGTCTATCGGCTGTTCGTAATCAGGGAAAGCTTTGTTAAATCCACACCAGTCGGTATTCCCTGCGGAAACCGCGCAAATTTGTTAAATTCACTTAGCACGTTATGCTTTGGAAGCCTTAAGGTTGAGGCAGGATATTCAATTATCGCCTTGCTAAATCCAATCACTGCAAAAGGAATTCCGAAAAGGACAACGGAACTTCCCATAAAAGCCGCAATCACATTGGGAATTAAGCCTATACATGTTGCCACCACGTATTTCACACTTTGGTCTTTGCCTCGTGTTTTTGACCAATAAAGCATATCAATATCACTCTTTTCGTAGCTTCTGAGGATACTGGATGAGAAACCCTCCGCCATCAATTTCATGTCTTTTCCATTCCACGCATGAAAAGTGGGGCACGAACCAAAGCAAGCTTTTGGGTTTGCCAGGCAAAAAGCAGACAGAAAAGTAGAAGGAACACCTACAAAACCCATGGCCAGCAGCTTTCCGGTAACACCCTCCACACTGTTTGTTTCAACAAGAGCAATATCGGAATAAGGGATTTGAATTGCATGTTGACCCTTATATAAAAGCTCACCATTTCTGATTGATCATTTAATGTAATAGAATTTGAATCTCTCGATTTTTGGGAAATAAGAGGACCATTTAAACCCTTAACTATTAAAGACTCGCCGGAAGGATCTACTGCCGTTTATATACTCTCACCCAATCGATAAAAGTTGAGCATGGGAATACGGCATCCGACGTAATTGCTCCGCCATAGGTGAGGTTATCGTTCCCTCCTACACCTGCGGTCAGAAGGATGTAAAAGTTATGTTCAAAAGGGGACCACTCGGAAAAGTGATTTGAATATTCAGATTTAAAGATGCGATTACCATCAATCATTACATTGGCTGCCTGGTCCTGACCATCCGCGACACCGTTATCAAAAGCAGCTCCATCATTAAAATAATGAATATGATAAACCTGGTTGTCAATACTGAATTCCATCCTCTCAATGAACCAGTCAATGCGGTAAATATGAAAGCCTGCACTTCCTGAAGTAGTATCCTGCGCAGCAACAGGCCATCCGCCATAGGTTGGATTTACAGTGGGGACCTCTTTCTCGATGAATCCATAATATCCTCCCTGGTGACCGTGGTTCCAGCTTTGATAAAGATTATTTTCCCACGACCAGGCATAATGCACGCTTCCAAGGTTATAGCGAGGAATTGTACCGATATACTCCATAATGTCAATCTCGCCACCCTGAGGCCACATAATTGCAGCTACATTCGAAGGTTTCTCGGCAGGCATCATCCAAAAAGCAAAACCCTGACCTTTGTAAATTATGTCTCTTGGCCAAACCCGTGCCTCAATGCGGTACCCAGGCCCCCATGAACCTGTATTGTTGGTATTCAACCTGCCACTAGTGTATTTTCTATCCAAATATGTCTCCCGTTGAGTAACAATGGCCAGACAGCCTCCCCCCGCCTTAAGAATACCATTGATAATTTTGATATTTTCGCTCCGTTCCGTAGCCCTGTCAAGCTGACCTGTTCCAAAATCACCGTTAACACCGGTCCCGGTCTCGATGTTCCATTTAGTCAAATCAACAGCTGATCCGTTAAATTCATCATTCCAGACCAATTGATATCCCGGATAAACAGTTGGAGGCGGAATATATGCAGGAGGAATAATCGGGGGAATAATCACCGGGGCAGTGGTGCCCGATTTTTGACATGAACATAATAGCAGAAAAAGATAGGCAGTTAAAATTATAATGCACCTCTGGTAAATCATACCAACACTTTAAATGAGCAATTTTTCACGTCTGATTACCTGTTCTTTAATCTGACTACTATTAATTTGGTAAGAAGCCCAAGATAAGCTCCGGCAAAGGTACAGGGAATAGCGATAACACAGGAAATAATTATTTCAAAAGGAAATAAATTATGGGAAGCAGAATCCCTGATAAGATCGATTAGTATCAGGCAAACAACTGCTGCGACAAATCCAGCCCCTCCGGCAACTGCCCACCGATAAACCTTTTGAGGTGTAAGATAAGCGGTCAGAAATGGAGAGGTGATAAGTATAAGAATCAAAATCATTACAAGTGAATAGGGAAATGGAGCAGATGGTTCCTTTGATTTAACAATGTTATAAAGTATTCCGGCAAGAAAGCAGCCAGCAAATACCAGCCACCAGATTTTGTTTTGAAACTTCACCGGTCTGATCTTTTCTGTTTTCTTACCCGTGTTGCCAATATAGACTCCCAGATAGCCTCCAATAAATACTGGTAATCCCTGAAGTACATAAACCGGAATCTTGAACACAAGGTAGGGAATTGACTTTAGAAATGAAAACGAATCGGCCATTTGTTGTAAATGGAATGCAATTGAAATCATCTCGATAAACGGGATTGGGAGAATGCTTATTAATGCCAGCTTCCACGGCTCCAATTTCTTATAATATCCGGCAGTCATACTGAATAAAAGGAGAATCAGAACTGCCCCCAAAACCATCTCTCCCCCCGGCAATGAAGTGCTCGTTAAGAAGGATGGGATAGACCAAACTAATGCACCCGTAATAAAAGCAGCACTCCACCAAAAATATTCCTTGTTTAAAACTTCTGAAAATTTCATTTTTTAAAGATATTATTTTTATCAGCCTGCAACGCTTCTTAATAGAATTGGGTGTCTCTCCGATGTTACAGCTGATTACAATTGGTCAGTTTACCCTTACTTAGGTTGATTATAACAATGAAAACGTAAATAACATAGTCACAATTATTGCAACAACAAGAATTGCGGTACTTACATTTGTCATAATCCCGGATTTTTGCACCCGGTTCTTTGCGAGGAAAATTATAGCAGCAATACCTAAAACGATAAACAACCCTGTTGATCTAACAGGATCTTTCAATAAAGAAGGTAAAAACCGCTGAAATGAAGCAACACTATTTGCCTGATTATCATTTTGCTCAGAAATGAAAACCCATAGTACAAAATATAAAAAGGGGATTAAAAAAAATAATAATCCGACAATTGTTGATTTGTTTAATAACGGTCCTTCTGATTTTTTCATCCTGGTTTAAGTATAGGTACAAAAATAGAAAAACTTCTTAACCGACTCAACACTGACGAATTTTTATATTGTTCAATTTTTATTTATCCCGTTTATTGCTTTTTATGCTATTTTTCCGCTTAAAGTAATATTACTCAAAGATGCAGCCAACTGTTTCTTTTCAGCCGGCCGCATATCTTTTTATGTTTCGATTGATAACGATTTATTCGGCAGTTGTAGGGTCAATGATCACAGACACCTCACTTACCGAATTTGCAGGAAATCCCCCTTGTCTGGCATGTTCACGCACTACCTCCTTATTCGGGGCAATGTAAACACAGTAAATTTTATCAGTTGTGACATAGCTCTGAATCCACTGTATTTCTGAACCCATCTTACTTAAAACACCGCACGACACTTGCGATATACCTTTCAATTGCTCGGCAGTGAGATTACCGGCTCCGGGAATCTCCCGTTCTATTACATATTTTGGCATAAAGTTAAATTTTATTTACTCCATTCGTTTTTCTCAAATATTGTATTGTAAAGACAATTGACGGAATATTTGTTCATTTCTAATAACATGTTATTCAGCATGTTTTTATAAATTTGGAGCCACACCTATACTAATAAACCCTTGGTTCCATTAAAATGGGGTAAATATCTCCGCTACCCATTAAGAAAGTGGTGGTCGATAGTATATTGGGGCTTGCCATACTCTAAGTACTCAAAGGTGTAGTGCACCGTATATATTTGAAGAACACGGATTAAAATGTATCAAAATCAGGTATGGTGTACCGAAATATCTCTTTGTTGATGAGTTTAAGGAACAATAATATTACGGAAATGTCTCAAAAGTTATATTTCTTCATATTTATAAGGTTTATCACAAGTAACTTAGCCACCATTTCTCCCTGTGATTCCTTTTGTAGAGGTCAAACTTTTTGCACAACGGGTAGAGCGATGCAATAACGACAATCCAGACCAAATAGACTACCCATAAATCAAATCCGTATCCTTTAAGAGCCGGCACCTCTGTAACCCAGCCTGTCAAAATCATGCTTTGCCATCCAAAACCAGAAAATTGAGCGAATATAAGTGCAAGAAAATGAATCAGGTAAAGATGCAGAATATAATAGAAGAATGGAACCCTTCCGAAAACCGAAAAAAAGTGC
>CAIOOC010000198.1 GCA_903859795.1 uncultured Bacteroidia bacterium | reverse complement strand
GCCAATGACATTGGGTAGAACATCGAACCAGGAATTCCTGACATAAAAAATGCAGGAACAAAAACAGAGAGAATACATAGCAGAATTAAAAGTTTGGGAAATGCAATTTCAAGCGAAGCATCAAGAATGGCTCGTGGCTTTGACTTACCAATCTCAGAATGGTGATGAATATTCTCAATTGTCACCGTGGCTTCATCGACAAGAATGCCTATTGCAAGGGCCAGCCCTCCCAGGGTCATGATATTAATTGTCTGACCAAATGCATTTAAACATATAACTGCAGATAATATGGACAGTGGAATGGTAAAAATTACTATCAGGGCACTTCTGCGATCACTTAAGAAAAGTAAAACCATTAAGCCGGTCAAAAGTGCTCCAAGCCCGCCTTCAAAAATCAAACTCTTCAGTGAGTTGATCACATAACCTGACTGGTCAAATTCATACGAAACCCTAATATCATCAGGAACAGCAGCCTGCATATCTGGCAAAGCGGCTTTAACCCGTTTAACAACATCCCACGTTGCCGCATCAGAACGTTTTGTCACAGGGATATAGACCGATCGCTTACCGTTTATCAGGGCATAACCCGTGGTAACATCTGCACCCAGCTGAACTTCAGCAACATCTTTCACATAAACTGATGGTCCCGGACCAGGTTTGAGCGGAATATTTTCCAGTTCTTTGATATTCTCGACAACGGCGTTTTGAGTCGTAATCAGCATTTCGTCACCTACCCTGATATTTCCGGCAGGGGAAATCACGTTCGATTTTGCCAGTGCCTGCACTATATCATCTGCTGATAAATTATAATCCCTAACCTTATCAGGATTGACTTTAATAATAACGGTTTTCTGATTTCCGCCGAAGGGTGGCGGCGCTGAAACCCCCGGAAGAGTTGAAAACATCGGTCTTACTTTAAACAATGCAAGGTCCTGAATTTCTCCAAGTGTTTTTGTTGCCGATGTAAATACAAGCTGCCCAACAGCGACGCTTCCGGCATCAAAGCGCGTAATAAAAGGCGGGACTGTGCCGGGAGGCATAAAAGCCCTCGAACGGTTTACATAACCGACAACCTCACCCATCGCCTGGCTCAGATCCGTCCCCTCATGGAATACAATTTTGATGATTGCAGCACCCTGAACCGATTTTGACTCAACGTATTTTACCCCGGTAACATAAAGTAGATGATATTCATAATATGAAGTGATAAAACCCTCCATCTGCTCGGGCGATAATCCACCATAAGGTTGAGCAATATAAATTGTTGGAGTTCCCATCTTTGGAAAAATGTCAACCTTCATGGATCTGATCGCAATAACAGAGAAAAACAGGATGGCAATCACAGATACGGTAACTGTAACAGGTTTTTGCAGCGCCCCTTTTATGATATTCATATTAATTAACCTGGTTTAGAAATAGATTTAAGTCTCCCTTAACAGCTGCTTTCAAAAGCAAGGCTTTCCATGCATTAATAAATGCGGTCTTATTCTCAGATTCGGCCTTTATCAACAAGTATTGAGCCTGGATAAGATCTGCATAATTCACAAGACCAGACTGGTAACGTGAAACCATTGCCTTGTATGAGAAATCCGATGATGCAACCAATACCGGATTCTCTTTTGCTGTCGCCAAAGCATTATTTAAAGTTACATCTGCCCGCTCAAGCTCTTTCTTTAATTGCAGCGACACGTCATTCAGCTTTTCCTGATTCGATTTTATCAGCAATTGCTGTTGTTGTAATACCGGGTTAATCCTGACGGATTGTAAGATTGGAAAACTAAGCTGAACGCCAATACCATAATTATAACGTTGGAACGACAACCCTTCTGCCGAATTTACCACCCCATTATAAGATATCCCGGAACCTCTTGCGTAGGTTGTTCCCCAGAGCCCCAGAGTTGGCAACATGGTTCTGTTCAGCATCTTAAGTTTAGCCTTTGTGAGGTCAAGATTTGAATCGAAAAGGGTAAGTAACGGGTGCCTTACAGAATCACCGGCGAGAGCAACTGAAGGTATCCTGGTGAAATAACTGCTGTCATTCACAGAAATGGTTTTTTCTGACGCAAGAAATTGGGAAAGAGTGATTAGTGCCTGCTGCTTAAATTTTTGGGAATTCAACAAATCAATTCTGGCCCTTGAAATTTCAGCCCTGTACATCGCAGAATCAACACCCGGTTTTATTCCACTCACCACAAGGCTCCTTATTGTCTTCAGATTAGTTTCTGTACGTATATAATTCTGTTCATAAACCTTTACCAATTCATTTGAAACCAATGCATCCAGATATGCATTAATGACTCTCACCTTGTGCTGAAAGATCTCGTTTTGAGCGTCGGCAACAGATTGTTGATGTCCGGCTTTTGAGTACTCCACCTGGGCACTCCGCTGGCCAAAAGTAACAGGTTGCCAGTTAAGAACCATACTGGCACCGCTGCCAAAAACACCTGAATAATTATTTGATGAGGAAGGGGGACCGCTGATTGGAATTAAGAAGGTGGGAGAGGCCATCCCAATAATGTTGTTGTAAGTAGCATAATTTGCCTGATAAGAGGCGTCGAGTGTCGGCACCAGCATTCTTTGACTGGCAATTACCCCTTTCCCCGCGGCATCTGCTTCTAAAACTTTCGATCGGAGAATCGGATAATTGGCTACTGCCTGCTTGAGTAATTCCTTTAATGGTAAGGATGAATATTCACTTTGTGCCCGGAGATGGTACGCGAATGTTATAAAAAGGATCAATAAAATAATCTTGTGGCAAAACTTTATCATATTAATCAATTTATAATTGTTCTATTTGCAGAAAACGTATATGAACACTTAAAGTTTATACCAAAGAATACTTATTCATTTCAGCAAAGGTAATCAGCCAAAAACAATTAAAAAAGGCGAATTAACGGTCCCCTGTTAACGTTCCGGTGTTTTTATGATATATTCCCATTTTGAAGGTTCAAATTTTCTTCCTCGGGAAAGGTATTTAACCCCTTTTGCAGCTCCAATTATTCCAAACGCGGCAATGGGAGCGGTAAATATAACAGCAAGTAGTGCATACCCTCCCTCAGAAATTCCAGCCACTACAGCGTATATTCCAAGACCGCCAATTAAACTCCCTGAAGTTAATAATATTCCGCCACCAAGCCCAGAGGAAGAAGTCCGTGAATAGAATTGCTGAATCTTGCTGATCTGGATTGTGTCCGAATTGACGAGTAATGCCTTGTCCGAAATGACAGATAAGACGCCCTTATAAAATTTCCCATTTTGAATCACGCAGATTTTTGATCCTTCCGTGACGAAATAGGATTTATGGCTTTTATAGTTTCTGATCTCTAAACTGTATTTCGGTTGTGCTATTCCCCCAAATACACTAAGAATCAGCGCGGTCATCAAAAACAATTTTATTTTCATATTTATTTTATTGATAATTAATAGAGAGTTATCACACATACGTAATATACTCCCGGAACTCTAACAGTCGGTAAGCCGAAAAGTTTACAAAGTTTAATTACCTGGTTTCTTTATATTCGAGGATATCTCCGGGCTGGCAGTTAAGAACTTTACATATTGATTCCAGTGTATCAAATCTTACCCCTTTTGCTTTCCCGGTTTTTAGAATGGAGAGATTCACTGTGGTGAGTCCAACAAGTTTCGAGAGTTCATTTAATGACATTTTCCGTTTAGCCATCATAATATCGAGATTGATAACTATTGCCATATCTAAATAAATAATTCGTTTTCTTTTTTAACGGCCAAAGCTGATGATACATATTGCTTAACAGCCCAAAGAATCATTGACAACAAAAGATAAATGGTTTGAGGACTCTCAAACACGAGCATCCGGGTAAAAGACCTCAGCATCAGATTGGAGACTGCTTCGAT
>CAIOOC010000197.1 GCA_903859795.1 uncultured Bacteroidia bacterium | reverse complement strand
GGTAAAACAATAATACTGTTCATTATCAATACAAATACGCAAATTAACCTCGTTTTCATTTTATAGGTCGGAAAATAATGATAGATAAATCAGGAATTTCTTTATTCGATTTCAATTTTTGGCTTCTGCAGATGCCCATTGGAACCATATTAATGTTTATTATCCACAAGAATGTGGATAACAGAGTATTTAGGTAGAAATAATTTAATATTTCCATGTATTGCTGAAGATTTCGGTTTGATGGATTCGTAATTTTCAGGACCACCTCCATCTGTTGAAGTTGAATTTCCGTTAACGTACACTTTTCGCGAAAACTCTCCGTTGTCAGTACCTCCGGTTAAGGTATAAGTATAATATCTGGTGCCCGGTTTAAAGTTCTTTAGAGTAAGCTCTGAGATAAGGTCAACTGCACTCTTGTTCACGATAACAATACCACCTTCACCTGATGAAAACTGTGAAGCATAAACCATTACGTCACTATTTGAGGATGTTGCTTCAACCAACATATCTCCGAAATATTTCTGAAAATAGTAAAGATAATAAAATGAAGGGCGTGCTGCAAACCTGGAAACTCCAGGTTCATCGCCGGTGGAAAAAAGACCGTGATCGTTACCGGAATTCCAGCCATTTGCCAAATCCCAGCGGGATGCTACCTCGTATTTGTTTTTAATAAGTTCTCCTAAAACCAGAGTAGCGTGGATTCCGTCAATAAACGAAACTTGTTGTTTTGAGCCCTCTGCAAATATGTTCCATTCTGTAAGAAACACCGGCGCAGGATTTTTACCCTGAGCAATTAGTTCAGATTGTACATATGATTTGTACCCGGATATCATTAGGGGAGAATTAAGAATAACATCTGCAGTGGAATTTCCCTGGTAAGGGGTAAAATAGGAATGGACGATATAGAAGTCGGCCTTTCCACCAACATGAGCAATAAGATCTTTATTCCAGTTAGCAAATCCGGAATTTGCTGCTTCAAGGCAGACTGCCCCGATATAAATATCCTTTCCAATTTCCCTTGCTGCCTGTCGCATCGAATCGATAAAGACAAGACAATGTTTCCCGTATAGATCACCCGTAATTATCTTCGGCTGACCATCTTTATTAAGCGATTGATCAATCTCATATCCGGCCTCCCACGAACCAAAAACTTCGTTGCCAATCTCCCAAAATTTACTCTTTCCATTATCTGCCCGGACCCAATTGGCAGCTAAATGCGCCGCCTCTGATACAGGATTGGGGCCCATTCCATAGCGTGCATATCCATAATTTACAGTTACAAGACCAGTTGAACCCGTCTGTTGCATCATTTGGTAATACTGGTCAACACCCATCGACCAGTTCTCAAAATCCTGGATTCGACGTCCTGCCCATGGTGTTATCGTTAACGGAACATCATTAACCGGGGGATCGTACGATTTTAACGTATAATTATCATAAACTCCCTTTCTGTCCCAGAAAAAAATATCTGAAATGCTTCCTCCCGGAATCCGCATTACACCCATACTTAAATTATTTATCTTCTGCATCAAAGCCGCATCATTTTGCATCCATCCAGTGTAACAATTGGCATTGTTTCCATAAATGTATCTGGAAACTTTTGTGATATGGTTTGAAAAATTCACCAGAATATCCACAGCTTTTAACCGTGTTTCCTGAGGTACATCATCATAACTTGCCGGTAAGGCTATGCTTTTTGATATCCAGGCATCGAAAGGGAGATCAGGGACAGCATTGGGTGTATCGATGGCCAATTCAACAGGAGGAATATCAGGAGGAATTGCCGATTTACGGTTACATGCATAGGTTAATAGCCCAAAAACAAGGCAAGTCAGAAGAATGACCGGATTCCCGAATAATCTCATTGACTTAGTTGTAATATTCCAGTTTTCTTGAAAGAATGTCATTTACCTGATCATTTAAATACTCGTAACGAAGAGTCCAATTATTATTTTTGTCATAAGTATAAGTAAATGTATACTTCTCCATGGTTTCTCCAATTGGATTAAAGGTTTGTTTTAGAGTGATATTTTCCTGTTTGTCATATTTATAAACAGTCCGTGAAATGAGATTATTATCTGCATTATATAATCTTGCTTCCCCAACTTTTCGGTTAGCCAGGTAGGAATAAGTTGTCCTTTTAACCAGATTATCGTGAAGCGAAAGTGATGTAATCTCAACATTTAATCCGTCATCATTATATGAATATCTGTTTTTCCCGTTTTTATGGGTGATTGAATCAAGTTGAAGTTCTTCAATTAATTTATTCCTTTTGTCAAATTTATTTTTAACCAACCCCTGGATTTTATGCGTATCATCGGTGAATATTTTCTCTATCTCATTCTGGTTAATATCATAGTTGTGTTGAACATCATTCATCAATGCACCTGATGCATTGAGCACTTTTTCATCTTTAATCTTTCCGTTCTGATCATAAGAATAGCATAAAATGCCTGATAAACTATCCCTCAAAACATAAGTGGTTCGAGTAAGTTTTTGATTTGTTTCATTATACGTATACCTCCATTTTCTAATCAGGGAGCCATCGGGATTGAAGGTCGTTTGCTCTAAAATATATCCTGCCGGGTTAAACAGCAACCAGGCTTTAAACTTCCCATTTTTCGAATAGTCAGTTTCTGAAAGTGACTTAACAGCCCCTTGTAATTTCCATTCTTTCAATTCATTGGTTTGAACGCTCGTATTTTCTTTACACGAATCCACCAGTTGCGCCACGACAAGAAAAAGTAGAATAAAAATTCTGTTCATTTTTTATATATTGAATTTGCGAAGTAGAATTGTACCAAAAAATATGGGAAACCGCCCCCTGAATTCAGAGACGGTTTCCGCATATTGCCAAATCAGCTTATTAAAATATTATGATTCAATTAAATATGGAAGTGCAATTTTCCATCCAAGGAACCATTCGACAAAAGAGATTAATCTTAATACGTGAATCCCTTGCGTTTAAACATGCCAATATTGTATTGTCCATAATCGTGAACCGTTAATTCATCTGGTGTCATTTTGGTAAAGTGATATCTGACACCACTATAGCCGCCTGTACCTGGAGGCCATGGAAATGAAGGGCCATTTAGTACCTGGATTGCACTATACTTGACACCTGAGTTTTCGTAAGGTGTTATTACAGTAAAGAACCCTTTTTTAACACTGCCGTCACCAGCGATAAGTGAGAAGTTTGCAGCTCCGTTCAGATCCATATATACCGAACTGTTATAATTCAGCCATGAATTACCTGCTGATCCATCCATGGTCCACCATGCCGGAGCAGGACTATTTTCAGGTCCGTTACCACCAATAATTCCACCGGGAATATCCATCGCCCACACCCAAGTCTGACCTGAGCCTCCTGCTGTTAATCCTTTCCAGGCTTTATCGGTATCAAAATAGGCATTATCATTTTGTGCAATAGTGAAGGTTGTTGAATCGATTACTGTACCACCTGCACAAAAAGCGGTATACCTTAACGTGTAGGTCCCCTTAAATGGTAAATAGGCAGAAATTGTATCGAGCGAGCTGGCGCTATGACCGGTACCGGTTCCCCAATCCCAAAACATTATAACCGATTTGGTTGTGTTTACCAATTTAACGCTGTTTGATCCTGCCGGGCTTTGGACAATAGAGACTGTCAACTGGCTTGGTGACAATACTGACCCTGCCCCAGGTCTGTCTTCAAGCGTATTGCATGCAGCTATAAACAGCAGCAACCCTGTCAGACTAAATATAATATTCTTCATATTATTCAGTTTTAAGAATTAATTATTAATACATTGTTTCAGACGAGTTAACCCATCCCGGATTCTGGACCAGTTTACCATTCGATAATTGAATCTGGTCATCGGGTATCATAAGAAATCCTCCGGTATCATTAACTCTTTTATCGATATCACTAAAAACGCCTCCTGGGGCAGCCTCGAGTGAGGTAGCCACGGTCATGTTGTAAATCGTTGCATTCGACTCGTTTTTCTTAATCTCTGCTCCTGCAGCTTTACCATACCAGCGTAACAGGTCAAAGTAACGAATTCCTTCAAATGCAAGTTCCCAATGCCTTTCATTCTTGATATTTTCCAGTGTTACAGGAACAGAAGGTAACTGAACCCTAGCTCTTACCTGATCCATATATTGTTGAGCCTTAGGGCTTCCCAGTTCAGCACCCATCAATAAGACATCAGCAAGGCGAAGTAAAACAATATTCTGAGTATTCCAAAGTTGCATATCATTTTTCGCACCATAATATTTCATTCCGTAGCCCTGTACTCCGGCTGGAGTTTGAATATTAACCGGGATGTATTTTTTCCCAAGAAGTTTTGTTTCCTGCCACTGCATATCTGCTCCGAAAAGATACGTATCAGTTCCTTCAGATGCATCATCCACATTCCACACGGAACCTTGTTTTCTCAAGTCACCTGAAGGCCATGAATTATAGAAATTGGGATTAACTGGTGCAAATCCCCAGCCATGTCCAAAAGGAAGGTGTTGAGCAGTAGGATCTCTGTGTCCGCAAAACAGATCAACGGTATTATTATAGACATTGTCGGTTCCCCAGTTTGATCCGGTGAGGCCACAGAAAACGATTTCAAAAATGCTTTCAGTATTTCCTGCATCCATAACCCACTGAAGACCATTTGCTTTTGCATACCCATAATGAGTTGAATCTTTAAGTGCATATGGCCACATATTCCTAAAATCGGGAACCAGGGCTGCGCCACTATTGGCAACGCAATCATCGACCCAGGCAATTACTTTGTCTTTGGAAATTGTTCCGCCTCCGGATAATGGCATTTCAGTTTTCTGATAATATCCGGTATAAAAAAGGAATGCCCGTGCCATAATTCCTTCTGCAGCCCATTTGGTGGCCCTGCCCATGTTGGCAGCTTTCCATCCTGTACTGATTGGGGTAGCAGGCAGTGAATCGATTGCATTTTTCAAATCTTGTCCGATTTGTGCAAAAAGAGAATCTGCTGAGGCTTTTGGATTATTTGCAGGGGCAGGATCTATAACCAATGGAACCTGTCCAAATAAACGTGCTAATTCGAAATAATAGTAACCTCTGAGAAAACTCGCTTCTCCATAGATTTTTTGCCTTTGTGCAGAGGTATCCCATTTAGGTTTATTAATTGAGGCAATAAGTGTATTTGCCCTAAAAATTCCTTTATAGCATGAAGCCCATGTTGTTGAGAATTCATTAGGCACTTTTACACGAAAGAATTCTATCGCCTGTGGGTCACGGTCATTTTGTCCACCGCCTCCAAAACGGTCATCAGACAAAATTTCAGAAATTAAAAGCGGGCTGGCAAGGCCACTAAAACCAGTTGGCAGGATTGCATATATCCCTGTGACTGCCTGATCAGCTTCAACAGCTGTACCCGGAAAGTTATCACTGCTTTTCTGAGTGAGATTCTGAGTATCCAAAAAGCTCTGTTTACACCCTGCAAAAAGCAGAATTGTAGCTATAAATAAAAATATCTTATTCATAATTTATCGGGTATTAAAATTTTAAACTTATTCCAACCAGACATGTCCTAGGACTAGGATAAAATCCCAGATCGACACCTTTGGTCCATCCATAATTGGAATCATCAGTACTTGTACCAATTTCAGGGTCCATACCTGAATATTTAGTAAATGTATACAGGTTCTGAACGGCAAAGTACAAACGCATTTGTTCTAAAGGAACCGATTTAAATAGTTTTTTGAAATCGTAACCTAAGGTAACATTGCTGATTCTCAAGTAATCTCCGTTTTCAATAAACAGGTCTGATGTGTACTGCTGATTAATGCTGGAACCATCGGTTACACGTGGAAGCCTGTTCGAAGTTCCTTCGCCATGCCACCTGCCCAATACTTCAGTAGTGTAATTATTTTGCGGGCTGCCTGCATCATGCCAGTCTCGGGCAATCTGGTTACCTGCAACACCGTAAGTAGAAACCAGTAAGTCAAAACCTTTATACTCGCAATTTAAGTTTAAAGAGAATATAAAGTGTGGATTAGGATCGCCAATTTTTACTTTGTCGTTGTCGTCGATAACACCATCGTGGTTAGTATCAACAAACTTCACGTCTCCAGGTACTGCATTTGGCATGATGACTACACCTGCGGGATTTTTATAGTTTGCAACTTCTGCATTGTTCTGAAAAATACCGGCAGTCTTGTAGCCCCAGAAATATCCCACAGGTTGACCAACCTGAGCACGTGCAATATAAGGACCATTTCCCCATAATTTCACATTGGTGGCTGCAATAAGTTTTTGACTATTCTGGATATCAGTGACCTCATTCTTATTGAAACTAAAATTACCTGAGACACTATATTTAAATCCGTCTATATGGTCATTCCAATTCAAACCAAGTTCAATTCCCTTATTCTGAATAGTACCTCCATTAATAAAAGGAGCAGCATCAACACCCCAACTTGCTAAGATAGGTGCAGCAACCAACCAACCCTTTGTAGTTTTCTTATAATAATCGAATGCCACATTCAACCGTGAACCCAGGAAGCGTGCATCAAAACCCAGATCGAGCTGTTCAGATGTTTCCCATTTTAAATTAGGTGTAGGAATATTCAGAGGATATGCGCCAAGTGTAGGAACAGTTTTACCTGACCCAAAATAGTAGTTAGCAAGAGTATTATCTGTATTATAAGCAATTTGCGAAGTATACTGGAATCCTGGAATACTCTGGTTTCCATTTTGTCCCCAACTACCCCTGACCTTCAGAAAATCTAAAAAAGACCTGGTAGATTCCATAAATTTTTCATTTGTAGCAACCCAACCTGCTGATATAGAAGGGAAAGAGCCCCAACGGTGTCCCTGAGCAAAGTTCGAGGAACCATCAGCACGCATAACAAGTGTGAGCAAATAAGTCTCTTTATAGTCGTAGTTAATACGGCCAAAATAGGATAAGATGCCACCTTTAGTCCAGGGACTGCCACCAATACTGGCGGTACTGGCAACATTTGCATAGTCAATATAGGCGTGTTGAAAAACGTTGAAT
>CAIOOC010000196.1 GCA_903859795.1 uncultured Bacteroidia bacterium | reverse complement strand
ATCTTTAATTCGTGAACAAGATAAAAAGAAGTTTTTGAAAAATCAAATATATATAGCTGATAATCATATATTTTAAAGACTAAAGACAGACTCTAAATAGTAGCGTGACCTTTGAAATTGTTTACCGTAGTTAATTCGTCGTTATCAAGGGAATCACCTGCAAAATCAGAATCTCCGGTAAAGACAGTAATGGCTTTATTTTGTTCAGGTAAATACCAGAACTTTGGAAGTGGCTTTTTAAAGCTGGCGAACCATTCCAAAGCATGACCGACCAGCCTCATTTGTTCATCGGCCTGCTGGATATTGAATTTTGAATCATCATTAAAATTGCCGCTCTTACCTGAAAACAAATCTCCCGGGCGGAGACCTTCCCATCCGTCTCTCTCCTGAGCGGCCCATTCAGGATTTCCCTGCCGCATATATACCAGGCTCTTACATAAATCATACGAATAGGCAACAACCTTTCCTGTTCCGTAACAGCTCTGGACTACTGCTGCATATCCGGTTTCTGTTGTGTTATTACTATATAAACCGGCTATTTTATGCGATCCGAAATTAATAATGTATTGATCGGCTACGCCGTGATATTTCATTTTCGCAGTGTCCAGACCATCGCCAACACATCCGTTGTCAGTTATTTTCAGATAACCATCTGATAGCTGTCCAGCAGAACTTTCCACACCGCAAAGTGTGGCAATTTTACTGATATCGGGTTTAAATGTCAGCAGATTGCCACCCCCATTCACATAATTCTCGAACATAATTTTTTCAGTCTGAGTCAGGGGGGTTTCAGTAAGCAGGACCATATCAAATTTGCTTAAATAAGCCAAATCGACTTTACCGAGGTTTTCGAACTGAAACTCGTTAAATCCTTCAGTCTTCAGAATTTCACCGGCAAAACGGCCAAACGGATTTGAAGATTCAGGATTAACAATTATAAGGATAGGATATGAAGTATTAACTGAAAAAGCATCTAAAACGACAATTGATAAAGTGATAAGTAGAAAAAAAGCGTTTATAATTTCTGATTTTACCGGATAATATTGTGTAATCAATTTAATATAATTCTTCATTGCATTGGGTTTGTTTTTGATGAATTACCTATTTGAACGGTGCCCAGTCTATACCTCCCTTGCCCATCCATCCCTTTTATGCCTAACCTGATATAAGGAAGTTTTTTGGTGGTGGTGTTAACCATGGCGACCCTTACCCCATAAATTCCAGAAGGAATATACTTTGGAATTGAGAGATTGTAAACCATCTTATAAACATTATTTTTTCGCCAATAATTACCTGTTTGATTCATTGCCGAACCTGAATCAATTCCATTGCAATAATCTTTGCCGTTTATGTCTGTTAAGAACCACTTGATTGGAGCTATGGCGTTCAGTTTTCCATAATTTTGGTTGATCCAGGTTGATTTAATGGTCATCGTTCCATTGCTGGATGGATTATTCCATGATGCTTGTTTAATTACAAACCTGTAACCTATTCCGCCTGCTATCAAACCTTTGATAAGGCCCAGACTGTCGCGTGATTTTAAAAGCTGATAGTCTTCTGAAATGGCATACCAATGTGCAATATCATTATGGCTGGCAATAAATTCGTTCAAAAAATCGGTGATGTGCCTGTTGTTTTCAATGATCGAACCACTGCCTTTGTAAACCCAGTTTGACTCCCCTATTCCCGGGTTTGTAGGCGCCCACCTATCAATAATCTGGCAGCGTAAGGGTCCAACAGAGGCTCTGTTATTGCCTTCATAACCATTCACACTTAATCCTGCACCAATAGGCAATGAATACCTGTAACCCAATAT
>CAIOOC010000195.1 GCA_903859795.1 uncultured Bacteroidia bacterium | reverse complement strand
GGTATGTTCTTCGAGCTATTGGAGGCAAAGAGAAGAAGGTCAAGGAATATATCGAAAATGAAGTTGCGAATTCTGGACTTAAGGAATTTGTTTCCCAAGTCTTAATCCCTGTGGAGAAGGTTTATCAGATCCGGAATGGGAAAAAAGTGGCAAAAGACCGCAACTTTTTCCCCGGTTACATTCTGATTGAAGCCGCACTGGTGGGCGAAATAGCCCATATGCTAAGAAACATTCCAAACGTTATCGGTTTTTTGGGTGACACTAAAGGGGGCGAACCTGTTCCCATGCGTCAGTCTGAAATTAACCGTATCCTTGGAAAGGTTGATGAGCTCCAGGAAGGCGGAGTAGAGCTGGATACCCCTTTCATAGTAGGCGAGACAGTAAAAGTGACCGATGGGCCATTTAACGGTTTTAACGGAACCATTGAGGAGATCAATGTGGAGAAGAAGAAACTAAAAGTTATGGTTAAGATTTTCGGTCGTAAAACACCCTTGGAGCTTAGCTTTATGCAAGTAGAAAAGGAATAAGTAAATTTTTTAAAAAAAGTTATGGCTAAAGACATTACTGGATTTATCAAGTTACAGATCAAAGGTGGTGCAGCAAATCCTTCACCTCCCGTAGGCCCTGCATTAGGGTCAAAAGGGGTGAACATCATGCAGTTCTGTAAGCAGTTTAATGCCAGAACCCAGGATCAGGCAGGAAAAGTTTTACCGGTGATCATTACCGTTTATGGTGATAAATCATTCGATTTTGTAGTAAAGAACCCGCCTGTGGCCGTTCAGTTAATTGAGTTATCGAAGGTTAAAAAAGGATCTTCAGAACCTCACGTTAACAAAGTCGGTTCAGTTTCATGGGATCAGGTGAGAGAAATTGCAGAGATTAAGATGCCCGATTTAAACTGTTTCTCAGTAGAAGCAGCGATGACTATGGTGGCTGGAACTGCAAGAAGCATGGGGATTACCGTTACAGGCAAATCACCGATTATTAACTAATTAAAGTTAAGGTTGAAATGGCAAAAGTTACCAAGAATAAGAAAGCTGCATTGGCAAAACTCGAAGCTGGAAAAATCTATGGTTTACTTGAAGCAACAGAACTGGTAAAAACAATCACTTTTACCAAATTCGATGCTTCAGTGGATATTGATGTAAGGCTTGGGGTTGATCCTCGTAAGGCTAATCAAATGGTTCGTGGTGTAGTGACTTTGCCCCATGGTACCGGAAAAGAGGTACGGGTCCTGGCATTGGTTACTCCTGACAAGGAGGCTGAAGCGCTGGAAGCCGGAGCCGATTTTGTAGGTCTCGACGACTATATCGATAAAATCAAAAACGGTTGGACCGATGTAGATGTTGTTATTACTATGCCCCCGGTTATGGGAAAAGTTGGGGCGTTAGGCCGTATTTTAGGACCTCGTGGTCTTATGCCTAACCCAAAGAGCGGAACTGTGACTATGGAAGTCGGGAAAGCCATCAAAGAAGTTAAGATGGGTAAGATCGACTTTAAAGTAGACAAGTTCGGCATTGTACACACTTCCGTTGGTAAAGTATCGTTTGATCCACAAAAGATTGTGGAAAACGCCAGGGAATTCGTTCATACTATTCAGAAATTAAAACCAGCTGCTGCAAAAGGTACTTACATAAAAAGTGTTTATGTATCCAGTACTATGAGCCCCGGCATCCAGGTGGAACCTAAATCTTGCCTGGAATAGTAAATAATGTTGAGATGAAAAAATCAGAGAAACTACAGGTTATTGAAAAATTAACCAAAGAGATTAATTCATACAGCCATTTTTACCTTGCCGATATCTCTAACCTG
>CAIOOC010000194.1 GCA_903859795.1 uncultured Bacteroidia bacterium | reverse complement strand
TAATAGTCCTTTTTAATCTATTTAATCGAATCAGGAACATTTGGATGTATTATTTTTCATTCCCGGGTGGTTCTGTCAGATTTACATCTTCAAATTCTTTTTCTTTTTAAATTTCAATGTTCCAAATTATCAGAAATAAAAACGGGACAATAACTTTCATAAAAGGCAATTCAAAATAATCCACAAATGTATTGATTTTAGTCCGCTGAATGCTATTCACAATTGACTGTAATAATAAAGTAACAAGGATTATTACTGGACGATTAAGTAGGCAAATCCCCGAAACCATTGGAATCCCTGACAATTTTAATTTTGATACTCTAATCAGATCTTACACTTTTTTTCCCTTCGTAACAAATTAGAATAACGTGAATTAATTTCAGATTCATTTTAAAAACTTAGTTGGCATGAAAAGATTTAGAATTTTAATTCAAAACCGGAGGGAAATGCTCAGTTGATTGGCATAACGGACCCAGCGATAGGTCTACTACGCCCCTTTTTCAAAGACTTCGTGATAAAAATAATTACTAATCCACATATCCATATCACATTCGCATGTTTCCATTTTGATTATTTTTAAATATTATCCTTAACATCGACGGGTAAACAATCAGCAACAACGGTAACGCGATAATAAAACCTCCGATAACTGCGATAGCTAAAGGTTGATGCAACTGTGCGCCTGTACCAATTCCCAGGGCGATTGGCGACAAAGCAATAATTGCCCCCAAAGCGGTCATCAGCTTTGGCCGCAAACGGGTTGAGATCGCGTATATAATCGCATGGTCAATAGTTGAAGTTTTCAGCGTTTGTTCAAATTGCAAAAAAGTAAAGATTGCATTCTCCCCGATAATGCCTATAATCATGATGATCCCCGTGTAGCTGCCTACATTGAGCGGAGTATTCGTAATATAAAGCGCTATCATACTTCCTGAAATCCCCAGCGCAGCCATAAAAACAATCAGTAACGCAACATGAAACTCTTTAAACAAAAAGAGCATTGTTGCAAAAACAAGCAGGACTGATGTAATCAATATGATCAGTAATTCGCTGAACGACCTTTGTTGCTCTTCAAAGGCTCCGCCATAGGTAATGTGATAGCCATGTGGTAAACTTATTTTGGATTGTATTTCACGCTGCAAATCTTTCATAACGTTGCCAAGGTCACGGTTGTTAAGACGCGCAGTCACGGGAATCATCGTCTGCAGATTCTCGCGGTCAATCTCAGCCTTTCCGGCTTCCACACTAATATTGGCCAGTTGAGCTATGGGTTGAAGTTTTCCTTCAGGAAGAAAAATGGATCCTTTTCTTAATTTTTCGAGCGAGGTGTTGACTGCCTCAGGATAGATCATTCGAACGGCTGTTAATTGCTCCTTTTCATAAATATTCCCAACAATCACTCCCTCAAGTTGAGTCTGAAGCTGGTTCTGGAAATCGAATGGGGTTATACCTAAAAGTGCAAGCTTTTTATGATCCGGCTCAAGGTTTATGTAGGGCCCGGCAACAGTAATTCCGTTAAATACATCAGCTGTCCCTTCAACACCAGAGGTGATCTTTGCCACCTTCCGGGCCAGATCCTGAAGAATATTTACATTATCCCCGTAGATTTTAATTTCAATGGGCTGAGTGGAACTCATCAGATCTCCTAACATATCTCCAATCACCTGGCCGAAATCAATTTTAAGCGCCGGCTGTGACGCTTCGACCTTTCGGCGTATCTCGTCAATCACATCCTCGGTTGTTCGGTTTCTCACCTTTTTGAGCTGAATAAGGTAATCACCATAGTTTGGTTCTGTTATGAAAAATCCCATTTGTGTCCCTGTTCTCCTGGAATAGGTCTCTATTTCAGGAACTGATGGAAAAATCTTTTCAACTTCACGAAGCATTCGGTCTGTTTCCTGCAACGAAGTTCCTGGCGGAGAGGTATAATCCAGAACAATACTCCCTTCGTCCATTTCCGGAAGAAAGCCGGTTTCTAATCGCCCGGAAATATAATAAATAGAGAATACCAAAAAAATCATCAGCCCAAAACTGAAATAAGGTCGGAAAATGAAAAACGAGATCCAAATTCTGCTTTTTTTATGGGCTTCAGGATGTGGCTGTAAGACTCTGTTTGTTTTACCGGACAAAAACAGGTATATAACCGGTAATCCAATCCATGTAACCAGGAATGAGCATATTAATGTGATCATCATCGTTGTTGTCAGGATCTTAAAATAAGCGCCTGCCACACCACTTAAAATTACAAATGGGAGGAAGATTACAATGGTACTGATTGAAGAACCGATCATCGCAGGTAACAGGAATCCAACCGAACCACTAATTAACTCTTTTGTCGGTTTCTCAGGAAACTCTTCATGGGTTCGATGGATCTGCTCCACGACAACAATGGCATCATCAATTATTAAACCTATGCTTGCAGCTATAGCCCCCAATGTCATGATATTGAAGTTATAACCGATCACATAAAGAACTATAAGAGTCAGAGATAAAGTAATTGGAATTGTGATTAAGATAACAGCACTTGATTTTAATGACCGTAAAAAGACAAAGGCAACCAGGATCGCTAATAGAAGGCCTATCCAGAGGCTGTCACTGACACTTTTAATTGAATCGTGTACAAAGTCTGCCTGAACATAGTACGGACTTAACTTGATGTCCCTGGGTAATATGCGACTGTTTAGCTCCTCAATTTTTTGCGATACTCCATCGGTAACCTCAATCAGATTGGCGTTGGGTTGTTTGACAACTGCCATCAAAATAGCACTTTTGCCGTTGGCATTGATCCTTACATATTGTGTCTGTTCAGCAATTTTTATAGAACCCACATCCTTAAGCTGCAAAACCCGCTTACCGTCATTACTGATGATCAGATTCTCCAGCTCTTCAAGATTCTGGACATTGGCATCTGTAACAGTAAGATAAAGACGGTTATAATCAGTCAGATAGCCATTACTTGTGATAAAGTTCGTCTGACTTAAAGCAGTTGTAATTTTTGCCGGGGTGATCCCGAGCGATGCCATCTTTTGAGGTTTAAGCTCAATGTGATATTCCTTCGTCTTCCCTCCAATTACCCAAACCTCCGCAACCCCTTTTGCCTGTGAAAGGAACGGCTTGATCGTATAATTGGCAATTTGATTCAGCTCTATATTACTGCGGCCCTTACCTTCAATTACATAGCCGATAACCGGAAGGATTGAAGGATTCATCTTCTCTACTGAAAGGTTTGTCCCCGGGGGCAAATCGTTCTTAATTTGATTGATAGATGATTCTATCTGTTGTTTGCTCAGATCGATATCTGCGTCCCATTCCATAAAAGCCGATATTTCGCAACTTCCGCGACTGGTTATACTCCTTACTATCTTAAGATTGGGTACCCGCTTAATGGCATTCTCAAGAGGTTTAGTAACGGTAACCATCATTTTACCAATGGGTTGCAGACCACTATCTGCAATTATCTTGATTTTAGGAAAAGTCACCTCCGGGAAAAGGGAGGATTGCATACTGGAGTAGCTGTAAATACCGGCAGCAAGTATTATAAAAAGTATTACGATTACCGGATTTTTATGGGAAACGAAAAAATCTCTCATCGTGTCAATGTTGAATGATATTTACAAACGCCGTATCTGATAGCCCATAATTACCCTTATTTATAATTCTGTCTCCCGTTGAAAAAACGGGTGAGAGTATTTCGATTTTACTCCCCGTTGAAATACCTGGTTTGATAGCTGTTCTGACAGCCGTTGAGTCATCAATCAGCTTCATTACCCAGAAATTCTCCATCGTTTCATCCGACAACACAGATAATTTGTCGATAACCTGGGCTGAAGTTTTTGAACTTTTGACAATCTGAACCTGAACCGACAGATTTTCAGGTAAAACTGAATTTGTGTTTGACCTGATAATAAAGCTTTGCGTCTGCGAAACAGGATCCACGGTAGAAAGTCTGCCGGTAATAGTTCCATCAAGGACAGTAGAATCAGGCAAAAAAACAGTACACTTTTTGCCAGTAACAGCATATTTATTTTGCTCGAAAGGAACGTTTAGTACAAATACAAAGCTGCTTTGTACCGCCAGTATGCAGAGCTGCTCCCCATCGCTAATATAATCATTGGTTTGCTTATTGGCCTCAATGACAACCCCTGAAGTTGGTGATACAACTGCCAGGCTACCTTTAAAATTTAGCGTCGAATCTTTTGAAGCAAATTTGCTCAAAGCATCCCCCTCCTTTGTTTTAATATCATACAGCAGTTGGCCTATTTTAACAATATCTCCCTGATTTACATATGATTTGTAGATATATCCGTTAATATTGGATTTGACAATATTTTTACGTTGATATACTGAAACGGCATTAAAACTGACTATATCGCTTATCGGTGTGATTTCGATTGCTGTTACCGTCACCGGAGTGGACACCTTTACAGGTTCTTCTGATTTTTTTGATGCATCATTTCCACAACTTATGAGCTGGAAAATTAATACGATTCCTGATAAAGTTTTGATATAGCTCATTTGAGGTAATTCAATTGGTTAATAATTTGCATTCGGTTCAGCTCTGTCAGAAGATAGGTGATTTTTGTCGCGTTGTAATTATTGAAAACAGTTGTAAAATCCAAAAACCGGACCAACCCTTTGTCTAATTCAATGCGGTACAACTCAATCAGCCGGTCCTGTTCCGACAATTGATTTTTAATGTCAATTATCAGATTTTCAGTTTGCTTAAGTTGTTTGGTGAGCTGATCAAATTGAAGTTTATATTGCGAAGAATAAAACCGCCGGTAATAGATTCGGGTATTCTCTGCCAGACTTAGTTTGTTGTACTGTAATTTGCGTTGTTTTCCATCATAAATCGGGATGGCCAGATTTAAGCCGATACTTCCTCCTAAATTATGAGGCACATTTTCAGGTGCTATTGCGCCGAATCCTGCATCTGCAAAGATGTTCACATGAGGACGGTAAGTGAGGTCGATCATTTGCCGGCTGTTGATATTTTTAAGACTGTCGATCCTGAATTGTGCCATTAAGGGGGAACTTTCCGGATTAAAATCAGTTTGTACTGAAATCTCAGGTTTGATAAGCTTAACTTCGGCGTGATCTGTAATTCCACATATAAAATTGAGTAACGCAATATCATTCGAAAGCTGAATTGCGGACTGCGATATAGCAATCTTTTGTGAAGTGATCATTACCTGGAGATTCATAAGATCTGTAAGCTGGTAAATACCTTTGTCCACAAGAGCTCTGATTGTTTTCAGCTCATTGTTAAGCAGTGTAAGAACAGATTGATTAAACTGATTTTGAGAAAAATCTGTAAATGCTGTAAGATATTGGGCAGTAATACTTTTCTTAAGGTCTATTGCAGTTATTCTTTCGTTAATCCTGAGTGTTTGATTAATAAGGTCGAGCGATTGAAGCTGCCCGCTGATCATCTTTTGATTGAATAAGGACTTGGTGACGTTTACTACCGCAGAATAATTGCCGCCATTGGTGATAGCCTCGTCATACCCCCAGCCTGATCCTCCCGGGAAGTGTGTTGCCTGAGTTAATTGGTTAACCTGAGGCTTATACGCAGCCAAAACTAACAGGCTGTCAAACCTGGCCGACAACTTCTGATTGGTGAAATCATACAACAATGGGCTGTTCGTTAGCCCCAAATTAATAT
>CAIOOC010000193.1 GCA_903859795.1 uncultured Bacteroidia bacterium | reverse complement strand
GACGGATAAGCGACAACCTTGCTACTTCGCGTCTGACAGGATTGAATCCGGATAAAATGACAGCCTCAGGTGTATCATCAATAATCAGATCAATACCGGTAGCAGCTTCAAGCGCACGAATATTTCTTCCTTCTCTTCCAATAATGCGTCCCTTCATTTCATCGCCGGGAAGGGCAACTACCGACACGGTTCTTTCAGCAACAAATTCTCCGGAATATCTTTGAATAGCTGTCGAAATTATTTTTTTTGCTCTTTTATCTGCTTCTTCATGTGTTTCAGTTTCAATCCGTTTAATAAGCTTTGCACCTTCATAGCGTGCTTCATTTTCCATATTCTGGATCAGTAATTCTTTCGCCTGTTCACAAGACATGCAGGAGATTCTTTCAAGCTGTTTTTTCTGTTCATCTATCAGAGTCTTATATTCAATCGCTTTTTTTTCAATCTGTTCTTCACGTTCATTCAAAGATTTTTCTCTCTTGAGAATCTCAGTATCGCGGCGTTCAGACTGTTCAATTTTATGATCAATGTTTTCTTCTTTTTGAATCAACCACCGTTCTTTCTTTTTTAATTCCGTACGGGTTTCTTTTGTTTCAACATCAAAATCGCTTTTCATCCTGAAGATGATATCTTTAGCTTCTATCTGAGCCTCTTTAATTATAGTTTCAGAACGATGCTTGGCATCATCCAGTATGCGCCTGGAGTCATTTTCAGCATTAAGAATCTGATCCTTCAGACCTCTGACTTTCAACCAGTGGGCAAGAAGAAAACCAATTCCAAAAGATAAAATACAAAAAATCAAAGAATAATCATTCATTCGCTATCTCCTAAAGCGTAACTCTTGCAAAATGTTAACGCTTTTTATCAAAATCAGTTAACAGACAAAATTCATGACATTTCTTGATGAGTGTCATGTTTATCATTAGATAATAACTGAATAATCGGAAAAGACCGGAATTATCCAGGCATAGTTTGGCAAATATAAAATGCGATATAATATAAGTATACTGCGTGATTACAAACAATATTATCAGCGTAACAATCTGATATTATAAGATTTATATGACTAATAATTTTCTGGCCGGAAAGAATTGAGAGAAACGGGGGAGATCAACACCAGGGACATGAAATAATAGAGGGAACTGCAACGAAAATATGGCAGAAGAAATTACAATCCAATATTTTATAACAGAACTGACAAAAGTAACCCCCACCATTGTGCCGTTTTGTAAGGCCTTTGAGCCAAACGCGGAATTTGGGATCCCTGTGATTTCTTTAGGCTTTTCTACAATCAGAACATGCTCACCAAAATCAGTAAAGGCCCCTGAGTATTATATGTTGGGACAAAGAACAACTTCCAATAACGAACACGGCAGGGGTATTACACATAAGCCGTACCATCGAATATGATATGTAATTTTAAGTCATCCGACTGTTGGAACGATTCCATGGAACAGGAATGAAACACCTACAGGTTTTCAATCGATGCCGAATCAGAAAGTGGAACGATACATTCATCCAGTCGATGGATCAATTCTGCTGACCTGTCACTGAGTTTTGACAACTGATGCTGATAATTGTTTTTTAATGCAATTTTCTCAAGGGTGATGTTGAGAGCAGCTAATATCAATATGACAAATTTATTAACATGAATGGAT
>CAIOOC010000192.1 GCA_903859795.1 uncultured Bacteroidia bacterium | reverse complement strand
CATTTAGGTTTATACGTCTTATCTTATATTCTGATTTCAGGAAAAGGAACTGGCTATTCGCCTCAATCGATGGTAGAGCATTAGCTTCCAGTTCGATCTGTTTTCTGGCTTTCCCGGCCGCAATTAAAAACTCCTCATAACTGAAGGGCTTCAGCAGATAATCTACTGCATTAAGCTTAAATCCCTCGAGAGCATACTTTTCAAAGGCTGTTGTAAAGATAATCTTTGGTGCATAATCGAGTGTCCTTGTAAATTCAATTCCTGTTAAATCGGGCATCTGAATATCCAAAAAAATCAGATCCACCTTGTTTGTTGAAAGAAAATCAATGGCATCCAATGGGTTATCGAATGAACCGGCAAGCTCTAGATATGGTGTTCTGCTTACATAATCACTAACCAGCCTAAGCGCAAGCGGCTCATCGTCGATTGCAATGGTTTTAATACTCATAGCTGCTTATTCTCTTTTTGAATGGAAAGTTTAACCCGAAAAATTGTTTCATTCTGCTCAATTATCAGCTCGTGCTTACCTGGGTACAGTAACCCAAGTCGTTTTCTGACATTTTCCAGACCTATACCCGAATGTTGCAATTCAGCTTTTGGACCAACTGCTCCAAGACCATTCTCAGCAATAAACCGTATCTGATGTTTATCAATTTTCATCCCGACCTTGATGTTTGATTGTTCACGATAACTAATTCCGTGTTTAAATGCATTTTCAATGAAGGGGATAAAAAGCAATGGAGGAATCGGGAAATCAGTGAACTCTTTAGGGAAATCGATATCCAGTTTAACTCTCGGGTTAATGCGCAACTTCATCAGGTCGATATAGTTATTCATAAACTCTATTTCATGGCTGATTAATGTCTCTCCATGCTCTGATTCATAGAGCAGATACCTCATTAGTTTAGACAATTTTAGGACCGATTCCTGGGCAATCGGGCCGTCAATTCCGATAAGTGAGTAGATGTTATTCAGGGTATTGAAAAAAAAGTGAGGACTGATCTGATTTTTTAGAAAAGCAAGCTCTGAATTCAATTTTTCCTTTTCGAGTTCCTTCTGTTTTTTCTCATTTTGTTTTAATTTATCCATTACACCAAGCCCCATCGCAAATCCGGAAATCAGAACTGAGGCAAGGATATGGTTATAAAAACCAAATGCTTTGAAAGGTGGCTGGGGATTTGAACTTCCGGTCATTTTACTGAAAGCTTCCCTGAATCTGGCATCCTGAACGGGGTCAAACAGGTAATTGTCCTTTATAAAGGAGGTCAGTAAATATGTACCAAGAATTAATCCCAGAAGGATGACTACATATAATGTTTTCTTTCCCCTTAGAAAAAACTCCGGGACAAGCCACAGGTAGCCAACGTAGAAAATAAGAACTGCTGAAAAAGTGTGAAGATAAAACTCATAAACCCGTTGCATATTATCGCCACCAAAGGCGTTACTCAGATAGAGCGGAATAATAATGATGATACTCCAGGCGATGAGATGCAGTACCACCTTGATCTTTTGATCGGGGATGTTAAAAAAAGATCTGACCATAATCTATCATTTTTTTCAAAGATAGTTATTCGTACCGTAATGCATCAATAGGATTCAGACTTGCAGCCTTTCTGGCCGGATACCAGCCAAAGAAAATGCCAATTGCGGAGCAGACCAGGAATGCCATAACAACAGAAACGGTCGTAATAACCACCGGCCAGTTCATCAGTGATGCCATCAGCTGGGTAGCCACAACTCCAAGAGAGATTCCGATAATACCGCCTAAGACACTGAGCAAAATAGATTCGATCAGAAATTGGAGCAGAATGTCATTGCCGCGTCCGCCGACCGAAAGCCGGAGACCAATTTCCCGCGTGCGTTCGGTGACCGAAACGTACATGATATTCATTATGCCAATCCCTCCAACCAGCAATGATATCCCTGAGATCGCTCCCAGCAGTGCTGTCATGATGTCGCTAATCGAGCTGAAAGTTTGCACCATCTCGGATTGTGACCTGACCTGGAAATCATCCTCCGTCCCATCCTTGAGTTTGTGACTGTTCCTGAGTGATTTCGAAATCTGTTCAATAGCTGCTGCATTTAGGCTCTCACTAACCGCAGATGCAGCAATACTCTGAACATGCGTAATAGCTAAAATACGTTTCTGAACAGTCGTATATGGAGCCATCAGAAGATCATCCTGGTCCTGACCCCAGCCATTTTCCCCCTTTATACCCAAAACACCTATAATAAGAAGAGGGATTTTCCCAAAACGAATGGTTTGCCCTATTGGATTGGTTTTCCCAAATAAATTATTTACTACTGTTTGCCCCACCAAACATACCTTAGCATAAGTGTCAATCTCTGTAGAGGTAAAACTGCGGCCGGAACCAATGGTGTACTTACGAATGCTGAAGTAGTTATTGTTGACCCCAAAGATGGAAGTTGGCCAGTTTTGATTTCCGACAACGGCTTGTCCGCTTGAACGAACCTCAGGTGAGACATCGCTGATCGCGGGGCAATCGCGCTGAATAGCTTCCACATCACTGAGTTTCATACTTTGTGCATCACTGTTCCCCATACGAACACCTCCCTTTTGTTCCGACCCTGGCATAGCAAAAATCAGGTTGGTGCCCATGCCTGCCATTTGGTCCTGAATGCTTTTTTTAGATCCTTGTCCGATCGCCAGCATCACAATCACGGAAGCCACCCCGATTATAATTCCCAGCATCGTCAGAAATGCTCTGAACTTGTTCCTCTTCAGGGCATTGAAGGCTATTTTTATTGAATTAAGGTAATTCATGATTCCTGATTTAAGGTTAAACAAGTTCTTCAGTCGGAAGTGCTTTGATCAGTTCAACAGCGTTGCTCCGGTTAGGTACTTTCTCTTCACGGATAATATGACCGTCACGGAAAATCACCTGCCGTGTCATAAACTTAGCTATATCAGCTTCATGGGTGACAAAGGCTATCGTTTTCCCTTTTTGGTTCAAATCCTGCAGAAGTGCCATAATTTCGTAAGATGTTCGGGTGTCGAGGTTCCCGGTTGCCTCATCTGCGAGGATAACCACAGGGTCGTTGACAAGTGATCGGGCAATAGCTACCCGCTGCTGTTGTCCTCCTGACAACTGATTAGGCATGTGATGCATCCGATCGGCCAGACCAACCGCTTCGAGTGCCGCTTCCGCACGCTCACGACGCTCCTTGGATTTAATTTTCGAATTGTAAAACAACGGAAGTTCCACATTTTCAAGGGCTGATGTTCGTGAAAGCAGGTTATATGATTGAAAGACAAATCCAAGCTTGATATTTCGCAATGCTGCCAGTTCATTTTTCGAAAGTTCACCCATGCTGATTCCGTCAAGAAAGTAGGTGCCGGAGGTAGGTTTATCGAGACATCCCAGGATATTTAACATCGTCGATTTCCCTGAACCGCTTGTACCCATAATGGCTACAAATTCCCCTTCACTAATTTGGAGGTTGACACCACGCAATGCATGGACTGTGATATCACCAACATAGAAATCCTTCTTAAGCTGGTTAACCTCTATAATTGTTTTCATCATGGCTATTTAGTTGTTTTCCTGTTGCTTCCAGGCCTTTGTGGCATAAAAGGGCTTTTAGCTGGTCCAATCTTTGCCTTGGTTTCACTAGCACCGGTGTTCATCGAAATTACCACCTCATCACCTTCAGTTAATCCGGATAACACCTCATAATGAATCTCATCGGTAACTCCAACTTTCACACTTTTGGGATGAATCACTAAGCCGTCCTTTACCCATACCGTCTTGTCCGCACTATCGTGTTGTTTTTCGTTCAATCCACCTTCACCAACTGGAGGTGCCGGTGGGATATTCCCGGGTATACTTTGGTTATAGGTTGCCATTGCTTCCATATCAGGTGTAAACTGGACTGATTTAGCAGGAACCAATAAGATATCTTTTCGTTCGGTTACAAAGAATGAGGCATTGGCAGTCATCCCCGGCATTAAAATTTTATCCGGGTTTGGAGCATTTATGACCACTGTGTAGGTGACCACGTTAGCTGAAGTTACCGGCTTAAGCCTTATTTCAGTAACTTCTCCGTTGAACTTTTTCAGTGGAAAAGCATCAACACTGAATTCAACACGTTGTCCGTTACTGATCTGGCCAATATCGGCTTCATCAACTTTAGCCTCAACACGCATTTGAGTAAGGTCATTAGCTATAGTAAACAACGTTGGTGTACTGAAGCTCGCCGCAACAGTCTGACCTTCATCTACAGCCCGGTTCAGAATTATCCCGTCAATAGGTGAATAAATTCTGGCATATGCCAGGTTAATCTTGTTTCGGTCGTTCACCGATTTGGCATTGTTCAGTGTTGCCACAGCCTTATTGTAATTATACTCTGCCAGGTCAAAATCCGATTGTGCAATCAGCTTCTTGTCTATAAGCGCTTTATAACGTTCATACGTTGCTTTTTGGTATTTAACTTCAGCCTCCGACTGGTCAACTGTGGCTTTACTTTGCGCCAGCTGAGCCAAAAGTGGCGTTTCGTCAAGCTGAGCAAGTAACTGCCCTTTTTTTACCTGCGAATTAAAGTCAACATAGATTTTCTCTATAACTCCCGAAACCTGGGTTCCGACTTCAACAGTTTTAATCGCCTCAAGTGTTCCGGTTGCAGTTACGGTATTGCTTATCGTTCCCCTGGAAATCTTTGCAGTTTCGAACGAAACAGTTTTATCGGCGCTTCCAAACGATTTATAAACGAAGAGACTGATGACCAGCAAGATAATCCCAAATCCAATAAATAAAAGTTTCTTTTTCATGTT
>CAIOOC010000191.1 GCA_903859795.1 uncultured Bacteroidia bacterium | reverse complement strand
CTGTCTTTAAGAATACTTGCATTTGCATAAGTCTGCTTAACATCACTTGGGGTTTTCCAGTCTGAATTCATCGCAGTATCATACCAGGTCTTCAAATACTGTTCTGAATCTGAATGTATCTCCCAATAATGCCTTAAAGTACTTTTAGCAAATATCCTCTCCATTTGATTATAAATCCAGATGCAAATTTAATAATTAATTCCCAAAACGGGAACATTTAATGAAAAAAATCTTAATCTGTCAATAACTAATATGGCCAGATAAATTGTTTGTCTGCAATTTATGATTTGATAATTTTATACCTTCATCGAACCTGTTTGGGAACTTTCTAATGCTTAAACATAAGGTTGGCGGTATGTGGAGTTGCCGTCCGCATCGGGCTGGAATGGTTTTTTACCAAATCCAGGTAAAGGGCAGAAATTGTCTTGTCATGATAAACTCGCTAAACAGCAGCGGCAAAAAACCATGGAAGCATGCGCGCTAGCCGGCAGGCCTATGATGCTGTCTTGGTGGCAGAATTTGTCCCGGTAGATAAACTTTGTTAAGGATCTGAATGCATCTCGGGAGATGTTTGGGGTGATTACCAACCTGTCAAGGCCTGCCGAAGGCAATTACATATACCGCCTGTTGTGCGTTCGTGCCTTGTTAAATTATTAGTTTTTCAGGATTTTGTCGACTATCAAATAATGCGATCAGATAAATTTCTGTTTCAATTATACGATAATATAGAGTAATTTGTTTTGTGAGTACAGATTTTCTGATTTCGTTAGATTTTTTTGAAAATGGGTAAAGTGCAGGATTTTTTCTAATGAGAATTAATTGTTTATCAAGTAGCCTTGCGAATTTTCTTATTTCTTTCTCAGTCCAAAATTTCTCAAGGTAGGCAATTATATTCTCCAGGTTTTTAAACGCTTCATCAGTCCAGATGATCTTATAGGTACTTTTCATATACTTCCCGGGCTGTATCGTGAGAATGAACTTTACCATCTTTAAGATCTTTTAGGCCTCTTTCAATAGAATCAAGCTCTTCTTTGTTCAGAGAGTCCCACCAATCTCTAGATCTTGAATAGTCTTCCTTGATTGATTTAAGCCTCTCAATAATTGAGGTATCATTTAATTTTGATATCCATTCAATTAAACCCAATTTTTCAGTCTGAATATTCATATTGTCGTTTTTCACAAAGTTAATCATTTCCCTTTCTTCTTAAATGGAGAATATCTTAGAAATGTGCACCTGGCATGACGCCCAACGGATGACGGTATGGGGCGTGGCGGCTAAAGGAGATTTCCTGTCGGGATAAACAAAATTAAATTATGTGTGTAACATTCGGGTGGTTGCAAAAGACAGCCATGACCTATACCGTTTGTTGGGTGTATGTGCCTTTTTTTGAAGTCTTTTTACATTTTCTTTTCTCTTTATCAGTCTTAATAAAATCACTGATCATTTTTTTCTCTTTCGCGGTCAACGGTCTTGGGTCAACAAAGAAATCTATATCTAATGGTTCACTAATTAATCCCATAATACTAATTTTTAAAATACTTCTTAATCAATTTTAATGCCGCATCTGTATTAATTATCATTAATTGTCCACCAACATTAATCGCACCAAGCGTTTTTTCATAATGTCCAATCAGTTGTGTTTTTGCAGTAAATGAAACATAGCCTTCAAATCCATGATGAAATGAAATCCTGCAAACAAATGCTACAAGGTTACCGGGAACTCCTAAATACACCTTGTTTTGTCCAAGATTAAAAGGAGCACTTTCTATCAAGTGGATATAAATATAGTCTTCTCTCTCAGTAATGCTAATTAATCCCTGAACTATATCTGGATTGCCAACGATTGTTAATTTATAAACATCACGATCAGGTTTTTTATATTCATTCTTCCAATCAAATAGCCATCCAGTCCTCTTTGTAATTGACTTTAAATCATTTTTATCGATAAAAGTGACATCTGTCTGAAAGCTATCGCCTGTAATGATATTTTCAATTGAATTGGTCAATTTATCAATCTCTGCATCAATATATTGAGGCTTGTGTTTCATATTGCAAATTTACTAAAAATGAACGAGAAATTATCATGTGAGCTGGGTTTTCTGGCATTACACCCAACGTTTGAGGCTAAATATAGTGCGGGTCTGCGTAAGATTTTACTGTCGGGGTGCCATAAAATCCTCTGTGGTGCAAAAATATTTGAATCGCTCTGAACCCCGCATTATATTTAGCCTTTTGTTATAAACAGGCG
>CAIOOC010000190.1 GCA_903859795.1 uncultured Bacteroidia bacterium | reverse complement strand
TATTTTGAGAATGACGCATATTCCCAGAAAGACTAAATGGCGAGTTCTCCCATCGTTTTGAATAGGAAATACTCGATTGCTTTGTATTCGTCAGATAATTCTCGGTAGTTAAGGCGTTATTCTGGTCAAATGAACTTGTCGAGAAATTAACACTTGCACTGAAGGTTTGACTCGGATTTGATTTCGAATCCATTGAATGACTCCAGGTAATTGCAAAATCATTTTGAGTGTGGTAATCAGGTAATCCTTTATCTCCATAAATATTTTTAAAATACTGCAGGTCAAAAGAACCATTAAACTTGTAACGCAGCCTGTAATTGCTATGAAACTTGATACCACTCGATCCTTTTGAATAAAGATCACCTTTTAATGCCGCATCAAAATAATCGTTTGCTGCCCAGTAATATCCTAAGTCTCTGAGGAAAAATCCACGATTGATTTCATCACCGTACGATGGCATTATGAAGCCGGAAGAATATTTCGGAGAATTAGGAAAGAATCCAAAAGGGATAAAGACAAAATAGAGCGGGAGATCTTCAACTACAAGATAGGCCGGTCCCGTTACTATCTTTTTGTTTGACAAAACTTTAGCTTTAGTCATTTCGAGCCAGAAATGAGGATGCTCCGCGTTGCAGGTTGTGTACCTTCCATTGCGAAGACAGTAAGTGGAATCATTCATCAATTTTGTTCTTCCACTGTGAACAAATCCCCCTTGTTGTTCTGTGACTACACCTGTAACTATCCCCCTTTTTGTTTGAAAGTTATATCGAACCTCATCAGCCTCAAATTTCTGATCGCCCTGCTTAAAGACCGGTTTCCCACTAATAACACCGGCAGAATCAGGCTTGCCTGTGGCATAAACCAAGCTGCTGTCTCTGTTCAATTCTATGTAATCAGCGGTAAGTTCTATGTCTTTATACTTAACCTGCGCATTTTTAAACATAAAAATCTTATTCCCTGCAGTAGTCTGTGAAAGTGTTATATAGCCGTCGGCAGTATACTCCACTTCGGCATCAAACCCTGCAGTTCCCTCTGATTTGAGACTGTCAACAGCTTGTTTTATGTTTTTAGAAATACCAATAGTATCTGCAACAGCAGCAACTCCCCTTTTTTTTCGCTCCTTTTTTATAATTTGCTGATTAACAGTGGAATTACTTACACTACTTTCAATCTTTTGTCCAAAAACTGAACCGTGCGCAAGGAAGAGAAGTGCTCCAATAAAAGATAAGAATTGCAAATTGCTCAAAACTTTTCAAATCAAGTTAAATCTACATTTTACTGCAATAAATTGCACAGGGCAAAAGTAGAAAAAGCAATTAGAGAAACTTACAACCATAAAAAATAATTTAATCTTCTATTTTTGTATTAAATCATCAATGACACCTGACCGCAAGATGGAGAAAAGATTTAGCAGAAAAGAGTATTATCTGATACTGTGCCGAAAAGTGCTTTTGATAATTATAATTTCATTAGTTTTCAGCCCTTTGTCCGGAAAAAACAAGGAGACCAGAGGACTTGAAACAGTTGTAATTGATGCCGGCCATGGAGGTAAAGATCCAGGCGCAATGGTTGGCAAGATTCGCGAAAAAGACATTGTTCTTGCCATAGCCTTGCGCCTTGGCAATCTTATCAGAGAGAAAATACCAGGTGTTAAGGTAGTATTTACGCGCAGCACTGACAATTTTGTCCCTCTTTTCGAACGGTCGGTCATTGCAAATAAAAATAATGCCGACCTGTTTATCTCAATTCATGCTAATTTTTGTGCCGCTGCCTCAATAAAGGGGACCGAAACATATGTTTTGGGACTTCACCGAACCGAGGATAACCTGAACGTAGCAAAAAAAGAGAATAGTGTAATTTTGTTAGAGAAGGATTATTCAACAAGATATGAAGGATTTAATCCAAATCTTTCGGAATCATATATAATGTTTGAGTTAATACAGGATGCAAATATTGATCAAAGTGTTGAATTTGCTGGTATTTTGCAGGATAGGTTTCAAAAACACGCTCAACGGGCAAGCAGGGATGTTAGGCAGGCTGGATTCCTTGTATTAAGAGAAAGTGCAATGCCCTCTGTTTTAATAGAAACTGGCTATCTAAGTAATAAATCTGAAGCTGCCTATCTTATGAGCGAGGCAGGGCGTAAGACACTTGCATTAGCTATTTTTGACTCGTTCAAATCCTACAAGGAAAAATTTGAATCACGACTTAACCAAAAATATACCAATTCTTCAAAAAAGGATTTAAAAGATGTGAGCAAAACTGCCGTTGCAGATTTGCCCACAGCAGAGGAACCCAAAAATATTGACACTTTAAAGCCATCTCAAAAACCTACCATCAGAGAAAATCCTCCTGTAGTTAAAGAATCAAAGCAATCAGCAAAAAAAATCGCAGATCAGATTACTTATGCTATTCAAATCTCTGCTTATCCAAGGAAACTGCCGGTAAATTCCAAATTATTCAAGGGGATAAAAAATATTTCAGAATTCACATTTGGCGGCTATTTCAAATACTATTGTCTTGAAACCAGTTCATTTTCTGAGGCAAAACAGAATCTGCAAACTATCCGGGCGAAGATACCAGATGCATTTGTTATTGCATTTAAAAATGGTCAGCCGGTTCCAATTAAGGAAGTACTTAAAACCAGGTAATACGATTTGTCCTTTTTTTAAACCATAATCATATGTATTTTTGCATTTAACTTGAAAACATCCTAAAATGAAGCTCACAAAAACATCGAAAATTGGAATTTTGGTTGTTCTTTGCCTTACTCTGCTGATCTGGGGCATCAATTTTCTTAAAGGACGAGATATATTTAGAACAGAAAAAGTCTTTTATGCCCGATATAAAAATGTAGGAGGACTTACCGCAACCACCTTGGTAACTCTTAATGGATTAAAGATCGGATATGTACGTGATATCTATTTTGCCGAAGACTTATCAGGAGATCTGATCGTAAAGATCGCTCTCCGTAATAATTTCCCGCTTCCTGCTGGTACCTCAGCACAAATTGCCAGTAGCGATTTGTTAGGTTCTAAAGTAGTTAAACTTAATCTTGGGAAATCAACAAAAATATTACAGGCTAACGATACACTAGCATCCCAGATGGATGCCGATATTATGCAGCAGGTAAATGAACAATTAGCTCCAATTAAGGCTAAAGCTGAAAGATTGATTGAAAACCTCGACACAATAGTTTCGAAGGCGTCCAAGATTTTAAATAACGATTCACAAAACAGCATTTCAGAAAGTATCCGGCAAATTCACCTTACGATGACAAATCTTGAGAATATTTCCTCAAATTTAAATGAGGTAATTGTCAATCAAAAGAAGAATCTCTCTTCAACCTTCTCCAATATTAATGGTATTACCGGTAATCTGAAGGATAATTCTGGACAATTGGGGCATATCATGAATAATTTATCGGTATTCAGTGATTCGGTGGCAAAATTACAACTTAATAAAACTATCGAACATATAAACGGGTCTGTTATCGATTTGAATAAAATCCTGTGTAAGACTGACACCTCAAATGGTACTCTGGGGCTACTTGTCAATGATTCCAGGTTATATCAGAATATTAACTATTCAACCGAGAATCTTAACCGGCTATTGATCGATTTTCGTCTCAATCCGAAAAGGTATGTTCATTTCTCTGCATTTGACTTTGGTCGTGAAATTAACATAGCCCCCCCTTCTGAAGCACAATTATCTGAAAATATATCGTTTAATGTTCGATTATTTGCTTCAAAAACTCCAGTTAGCCTAACATCCCCTATTTTTAAAGGGTTAGATGATATTTTTGAACAAAAATCCGGTAAGAATTACAATTACCTTACTCCGATGGAATCCTCCTATGATAAAGTTAGAATGATTCTAAATAAGGTGCAAGGTGCTTTTCCTGAGGCTCTTTTAAAGTGTTATAAAAACGGAAAAG
>CAIOOC010000189.1 GCA_903859795.1 uncultured Bacteroidia bacterium | reverse complement strand
TGGCAAAATTATGAATTAATTTTACGGCTACTATATTAATAAAAAAATTTATGCTTAAGAAAAATCAAAAAGCCTCTAAAACCAAGAAGATTTTCGTTCTCGACACTTCTGTGATCCTCTATAATCATAATTCCATAAATAGTTTTGAAAACAATGATGTTGCCATACCCATCACGGTTCTGGAAGAACTAGATAATTTTAAAAAAGGTAATGACACAATCAATTTTGAGGCGCGGGAGTTTATCAGGATCATTGACAAACTTTCGGTGAATCACACTTTGCAGGATTGGGTGGAACTTCAGGAAGCTGAAGGCCGTTTCAGGGTGGTGATGAACGAAAACGGGCGCAGCGGAAAGGTTGATGCAAACAAAGTGTTTGGTGAAAACAAAGCTGATCATCGCATTCTTAATGTGGCGCTGACACTGACGGATGAAAATCCTGATAAAAAGATCGTGCTGGTAAGCAAGGATGTTAACCTGCGATTAAAGGCCAAAGCGCTGAACATTTGTGCCGAAGATTTTGAGACAGGGAAGATCAAGAATCTGGATGAACTGTATACAGGGAAGACAGTGATCAACAATATCAACCCGGAGCTTGTTGATAAAATTTACCAGAAGGGGTTTTGTGAACCCGCTGAAATTGGAGTAAAAAACCCTTATCCGAATCATTATTTTATTTTGAAAAACGAGAAGACTTCGATCCTTACTTTTTTCAACCCGGTATCAGGACAAATTGAACGGATTGAAAAGCGGTCGGCTTATCGTATCACGCCAAGGAATGCGGAACAGGTTTTTGCATTGCATGCAATACTGAACCCGGCTATAAAACTGGTGACTTTGCAGGGTGTGGCAGGAACGGGGAAAACGCTGCTGGCATTGGCAGGGTCGCTGGAAATGAAAAGAGAATTCAAGCAGATATACCTTGCGAGGCCGGTGGTTCCGCTGAGCAATAAAGATATTGGCTATCTGCCGGGTGATATTAAGTCGAAACTGAATCCTTACATGGAACCATTGTGGGATAATCTGAAAATGATACAGAATCAATATGGCGAAAAGGATAAGGAATTCAGGAATATCAACGAGCTTGTGGAAAATGAAAAGCTGGTGATCACACCGCTGGCATACATCCGCGGACGGAGTCTTTCGAATATCTGTTTTATTGTGGATGAGGCGCAGAACCTGACTCCGCATGAGGTGAAGACGATCATCACAAGGGCAGGGGAGAACACGAAAATTATTTTTACGGGGGATATTTACCAGATTGATACTCCTTACCTGGATTCACACAGCAATGGTTTGTCGCATTTGATTGATAAAATAAAACAGCATCCTATCTATGCTCATATCCGGCTGGAAAAGGGGGAGAGGAGTGAATTGGCAAATTTGGCAAATACGCTGCTGTAGAAAGGGCTGAAGTCTAAGCAGGGTAAGCCTACACTCGTGTTGGATGATCTTACACTAGAGTTGGATGATCTTACACTAGAGTTGGATGATCTTACACTAGAGTTGGATGATCTTACACTAGAGTTGGATGATCTTACACTAGAGTTGGATGATCTTAC
>CAIOOC010000188.1 GCA_903859795.1 uncultured Bacteroidia bacterium | reverse complement strand
CTATCCAGTCCAAAGAAATTAACGGACGAATAACTGCATCAAAATTTTAATGCTGGAAAGGACTAAAAAAAGCAGCTACTATCCTTCATTGCAAACGAGGAGTAGTAGCTGAACCAGGAAAATAATGATTTTTTATGGCTTACTATTAATCAGATCATTTCCGTTCAAATTGAAGTCAAACCTATATTCAGGCACAAGGAGAATTGATTTTAATTTTGCCTCAACAGCAGACTGTTTAGCCGATTCGTCATCAAAATAAATTCGTGCCCCGGCAGGCAAAGGAGTAATTTCCAGCCTGAATTCCTGATTTTCCAAACCTGTTTCAAGCCTGTTTAAACCTGTGCTCCATGTCGTTCCATTATTTAAATCATCCGCAATAAGGCCGTGATTCAGGTATAATAGGCCTTTGTCATCTGTATAATTTAGCTTTAGAATCAAATTATTAAGTCCGGAAAGATAGTTATCCGGTAAGCTAAAGATATAGCTCGTTTTATCTTTCCCTTGGATATTTAGTTTTTCTACAGAACTTACGATTTCCGGTTGTTTAAATCCCGCATCTTTTGAAAGATATGAAGGATAAATATAATCATCCTTTATAATCCAGGATCGATCCGTCACGAACTCAACCTGATCGTTATTGGATTACTTTACGGTGATTTTCGCAGCAAACGCTTTTTGTCCTGCTTCAAACGGAAAGCTGAGCATTAGCCTATTTTCCCCTTGTTGTACATATCCAGTTAAATCAATCGTATTCACTGCATCAGGTAGAATGGATTGATTTACCCAAACGTTGTAAACCTGTAACCGGCAGGTTGTCTAAACGGAGATAATCAGTTGTGCCTTTTTGATTTTAGATGGATTACCAAGACTGAATTCCTTCATAAAGAAACGGTGTTTCAGCGAATTACTATCATCGAGTTTGGCTACTGAGCTAGTTTTCAGCCATGAAACATTATCCAGTGGTTTTAATTCCTTGATCATGATCGCTGTTTGCTTCTGAGCTTTTGTTTAAGTTGAAGTCGCAAAAAGATTTCCTGAACTTTGATTGACGCATCCATTTGATGAGCTTAACTTTGAGAATAAAGAAGCATCGAAACAAAATTCAGGCCTGGAAGCTGCATCCTGAATAAATGCCCACTTGTTTGAAATATTGCAAAGTGGTTGGGCGATAGCATATTTTAAAAGGGTGTTTCCAATCTTGAAGTTTACCGGCCAGATAAATAAAGCACTGTCTTTGATGGTAACCGGCATTGAAGGGAAGACCAGCGTTTCATTTTTCAATTTGACGCTGAAACGGGCCTCTTTTTTTTCAGTAGTCACGTTGTGTCTGCAATAATTTATACCGAATAAGAATGCGGATTTATTATCTGCTCTTACCACATATTGGAGCTCATCTGGGGTTTTCATAAATACGGGCTGCATTGGCGCCAGAAGATTTCCAAATTCATTTAGAAAATAATGGAGTTTTTTCACTTCAAAATAGGAGTCATTTAATTCTCCCGATTCACCGATTGCTGCCTGAAAATCATAAGAGATCAACGGATTGGTGTTGTAATAACCGGTCTCCTCTTTATTCTCTTCCATGGAAGTGAGCACGCCATGTGGATTTGTCCCACCTGCAAACATATAATATCCGACTAAATTACTCCCTGATCCAATCTTGGCTGTTATCAGTCCCAGACCGTCCAGGGAACCAATCTTTAGTCTGCAGTGTTCTGTGTTTTCAATGCCTACGCTTACCTCGCAGGTCAGGTAAGGGTAAGCCGATAAATCGAGGTACGGATCCCTGTTACTTTTTACATCATTCCCAATGTTATCGCTATCACGGTACGGTGAGAATCTGAAGTTTTTGCAATCTGAATTCCTGTAGAGGTTATCGGCCCAGGGCTCATCGGAATAGGCTCCAAACAAAGGAACCACCTCATACGGAGGAACTGAACCATTCTGCCACCCGGTAACGGTATAGAGTGGCACATCCAACCCGTTTTTCAACGCAGTCTTCTTTAGCCATAAGATATGGTCTTCACCCTCCTTACCCAGACGGTACTCGTTTTCAAGCTGGATTCCCATTACAGGTCCACCCTCTTTATACAATAATCCCTTAAGCTGCAAGCTAACCTGGCGATACCATTCTTCCGCATAATTTTGGTAAACAGGATCATTCGTACGGTCTTTAAGGTTCGTTTTGAGCAAAATCCAATCTGGTGTTCCACCATTTCGAACTTCAGCATGGCACCACGGACCAATCCGGGGATAGACCCACAACCCATGTTTGTCGCATATTTTCACAAAGGCACGAAGATCCTTATTTCCGGACCATTCAAATTGCCCCTCAATCTCTTCGTGGTGGATCCAGAGGACATAGGTCGGTATAACGTTAATGCCACAGGCTTTCATCTTTAGGATAACATCTTCCCACTGGCTTCGTGGAATCCGTGAAAAGTGGACCTCCCCCATAACCGGGATAATAGGTTGTCCGTTTAACATCAGATAATGGTTATTTACCAAAAGCTCTTTTCCTGCAGGTCCGGGATTACCCATCTTCAGCATCCCCGATTTGACCTCAGTATTTACAGTTGATGCATCTATTGAGTAGGATCTTTGGCCCTTTGAGTATAGCCAACTGGAAATCAGAATCAAAGTAATTTATCCTCATTTTTAAGCCGTCGGATAATCTGTTCGGTATCACTTAGAGTAAACACCCTGTTTTTTTCCATGGTTTCTTAACTCAGGAAATAATGATTTTGTCTCCCGGCTGGTTTAGTGACCAAATGTAACTATTTCTGATGATTCTGCAATTTGGAATCACGAATCTCTCGCTCGGGTTTAAAGTTGTCACAAGTTAACGGAAAAATTTGCCAAAGTTTCCATAATCAGTCCGCTTAATTTTTCCAGCCTATTTGAAGGAGGAATCCTTAAATCGGTAATAGTTTGAGAGTTATTCAACATTCTTAACTTACGACGACCAATGTTTTGTATTTCAAGTGGTAAATTTTTCACTCGAATCCCATTCCTTATTGATTCAGTATCCTTATCGCCAAAATTTAAAATCATACTTACGACAATCGTTACTTACGACAAGGAAGTATATTTACTCAATTGTAAAAAAGCTAATTCAAAATACTCATATACCAGGAACATTACTAAACCTCAGCGGTTTTTACTAAGATACCAGATTTTACTTTCGCAGTCTCACAGAATACAATATTGTTTGTTTGTATCAAACAATATTGTATCTTTGCATCAAACAAGATTGATTATCATGATTCTTGAAAGCGTAATCGCCCGGGTAATTGAGCAACAAAAGAGCCGTTTAATGCTAAAAGATAGCGGACTGAAACGCGAACTTATTCCCGCAACGCAAAGTTTATCCTCTCACGCATTAATTATCTCAGGTGTCAGACGATGTGGGAAAAGCACCCTTTTGATGCAAATGATGAAAGCAATGGATAAAGACACAGTCTTATACCTAAACTTCGAGTCTCCGCAACTTTATGAATTTTCATTAAATGATTTTACCCGTCTGGATAACTTGATTACACAAACAGGAATTAATGCACTTTTTTTCGATGAATTGCAATTAGTTGACGGTTGGGAAATGTATGTTCGGCAAAAGCTTGACGAAGGTTTTAAGGTAATCATTACCGGGTCAAACGCATCCTTACTAAGCAAAGAATTAGGAACAAGACTTACCGGACGCCATATCACACAGGAACTTTTCCCCTTCTCATACAGTGAATTTCTTAAATTCAAGGCATTAGAGCCTTCTGCTGAGAGTTTGAAATTTTATTTGGCAATGGGTGGTTTCCCTGAATATCTGAAGACAGGAGATCAGGAACAACTTATAACACTTTTCGATGACGTGCTTATTCGCGATATTGTTACCCGTTATGGGATAAAAGATATAAAAAGTATTCACAGGCTCGCCTCTTTTCTTATTTCAAAGCCCGCTGCGTGTTGCCATTGCTCTACACGTTCGGCCACCACGGTGACATTGTTTAAATTTAATTCCAATTTGGCTTGG
>CAIOOC010000187.1 GCA_903859795.1 uncultured Bacteroidia bacterium | reverse complement strand
TCCATCCGATTGACAAGGAATTTATCGATCCTAAGTAATCCCTGTCCCTGGTCAGCAACAAAACGGTAATGTTCAAACTGGGTAATCTCTTCACCGGCATCATCGAGTAAATCATCCGGATCTTCGTCATTTGTATTTATGCTCATTAATGGCCGACAGATTTATTTGAAGTGGAATCAGAGGATTGAGATGCTATTTTCATCCATAAATCGACGGATAATCCCGGCATCACACGGGTTAATGAATCATGCTCCGGCATCTGTTTCCAGACAACGGCTAGCAATGTGTCGGCAAGATTCCTGATGGATGAGTCATAAATTACCGAACCGGGCACCAGGGATCTGCTTTTTAACACATTTTCAGCGGCTGAGAGGGTAAGCGATTTAAGATCAGGGATAATTGTTGCTTCGCCGTACAATTTTTTCCCGACAACGAGATCAATTGTTGATCCGTTTCCGATTCTTGATCCTGGTAAAAGTGTTTGTCCATTGTGCTTTTGTTCCAGAACAAGATCATCAAATTCTGAAGGACGAACTACTATTGTTCCAAGTGCGAACCCTTTTGACTCGAGCAGTTCCCTGGCCTGGCGTATCGATACATCCGTTAGTTTAGGAACTTCAACCTGTTCGGGAGTGTAGGAAGCAGTAGTGATATATATTATTCTGTTTGGCTTTATTTTATGTCCGGCAGCAGGATTCTGAAATACCACTGTCCCGGGGATGAAGTTTTTTCGGTAGACCGAATCCTCAATTACAAAGCGGAAATTGTGATCATTCTTTAGTGATTCCAGCTGGCCCATTGTAAGACCTTTAAGGCTTGGTGCCGGAATATTTTCTCCCTTATTGGTATAAACCGAGAGCATAAAAAGGGTCAGCCAGATTAATGCAATGGTCAATAATAGAGCCATCCCCAGGTTTTTGAGGAAGGTTTTGTGGAGGAGAAATTCTTTGAGACGCATACGATAGAGTTCTACTGTTTATCTGTGGGAACAAATTTAATCAGAATATTCCAATAAACACAAAATGTGTAAAATGTAGAGTCGTAGCTTGCTACGTCTCTACATTTTACACATTTTGTAAATTGTACCGAACTACAACCTTTTATCTCTTATGCTGAGGTTCGTCAGAAACGCTAAGCTTTTTACGTCCTTTTGCACGACGCGCTTTTAATACCTTACGACCATTGGCGGTAGACATTCTTTCACGGAAACCGTGCTTGTTTCTCCTCTTTCTATTCGATGGTTGAAATGTTCTTTTCATCTCGGAAAAATATTTTATTAATTTAAATTATTTCTTTTCTAATTTGGAGTGCAAAAATAAGACTTTTTTTGGTGTTGACAAAGTAAAAAGTAATTTAGAATAAATTTATTTCACCCTGTTACCGATTTACTGGCAGATAGATCACTTTTTTTGTTTCGAAAAAGGGTTCCGAAAAGAAGTCTGAGATTTCACTTACCTCAATCGAGGTTCTGAACTTACTTATTTCTTCCTGGAAATCACCACCTTTCAAATATATGATACCGTTTGGCCGTGAATTTCGCGGTAGCCTTGAAATGTTCTTTCGTACCAATGCAACAAATTCGGGGAATGCCGTTACCGCCCTTGAAATAACAAAATCAAATTCATCGTTAACATCCTGGACCCTGGTATGGATTGCTGTCACATTCGTAAGACCAAGTTCCTCAACGACAGCCTGCACAACTTTGATTTTTTTCCCGATTGAATCGATAAGAGTGAACCGGCTTTCAGGAAATAAAACAGCAAGAGGAATGCCAGGTAATCCCCCTCCGGTACCTACGTCCAGAATCCGTGTGTCTGGTCTGAAGGCTATGATTTTAGCAATAGCGAGAGAATGCAGAATATGTTTCTCGTAAAGCGAATCAATATCTTTTCGTGAAATAACATTGATGTTTTGATTCCACTCGCGATAAACGGGAGCCATCTTTTCGAAGCATATTATCTGGTCAGGTGTTAAATTGGGGAAGTAAGTTTGAATCTTTAACATAATCCCTGAAGAATTGAATTTATTTCCATTTGCGATTCTTTCTTCTGAACAGCTGTATAAATGAAAGATAACCATTCACATACGGAACAACAGATCTGAGAATTAATATTCCAGGGAAAAGATGCTTTTCACCAAGGCGTTTCTGAGCTACCATTCCCCAAATCAGTTCGTGGATTATTTTAAACAACCACATACCTGCAACCCAGAATCTCCATGGCGACAGTATTAAGAGGGCGATCATTATAACATCAAAGGCAATCCGGCTGAGTGTATTAATCGACAGAAATAATTTCTGCTTCATGGTGAACTTCTTCTTTATGAGCAATTGTTTCTTCTTGAAGTTCATTCCGTCCTGCCAGTCGGTATCGCCGGAAAAACTGACAACTGATGAACGATCGAAAAGGAACGTTGAATTTTTACGGTTGCTTATCTTGTTGATATATAGCTCATTTTCGCTGAATCGTGCGTCCAGAACAGCGGCAAATCCTTTCCGATTCAGAAAATGTTCCCGTTTATAGGCAATATTTATATCGCTGATTGGCATAGGCAAACTCAGGTAACGGGCCGATCCGTAAAGCATAAATGAGTTGAAATTTTCGTATCTGAAAAATTTCTGCATCGAGCCTTCTGCGTTTGAATATTTAACGAAACCAAATATTGCTTCAGTTTCAGGATGCATACCGGTTGCGTAAGACTTTAACCACCCTTTGCCTCCAACCCTGCATAACGGATTCAGAAATATCAGCCACTCCTTTGAGGCAGCCCTGACACCAATTGTAATTACAAGAGCATTTGGGAAATCGGTTTCTTGTATAATCCGGCTGGTCTTGAGTTTATCAGAAACCAATTTAAGTCCTGCGAGATACCATTCGGTTCCGTCTGCTGAGCAGTCATCGACAACAACGACTTCAAAATCGGGGTAATCCTGATCGAGCAGTGAAGGGATTAGTTCCCGAAGATTATCTTCATAGTTACGTGAGGGAATAATAATCGAAATTGACGGATATTCAACCGGCTTCTCTTTCCTTTTGCCGCTTAATGTGAATATTGACATCAGAACCTGATAAAACAACTGTATAAGAAATGTTAAAACAAATCCGACAAGAAGCAACAGCTCCGGCACTCCAAATGTAAACCCGCTTATTTCAATCATAATTAGTATCAACGAAACGGCCCAAAATTACAAATTGGCCGCCGAACAATCGTCTTTTTTTACATTTTTTTCGCTTTCCCCTATATTCTTCTTTAATGACTATCTTTG
>CAIOOC010000186.1 GCA_903859795.1 uncultured Bacteroidia bacterium | reverse complement strand
TTATGCATGGTGATTTCTTTCACCTGTTGTTCAATATGTTCGCGCTGTATATGTTTGGCAAAGTTCTTGAAATGGTTTGGGGTCCACGACGCTTTCTGGTCTATTTTTTCGTCACCGGACTTGGTGCTGCTGCTCTTCACTCATTTGTCACTTATCTCGAGATATCGGCTATACAGAAAAGTGCCGCTGCATTTATGAATACCCCGTCTCCCGAATTATTAGGCTCATTTGTGAAAGCGCATCTGAGTCATCCATCTTCAGGAGTAATGGATTTGGTAAACAACTGGGGAGATACACCAAATAACCCGCAACTTATTCAGCAGGGTATCGATGTTGTGCGAGCCATTCTTGAATTAAAAATCGATATGCCAACTGTAGGAGCATCCGGAGCCATATTCGGGGTTTTGCTTGGGTTTGGGTATCTTTTCCCAAACACCGAACTGATGCTCCTTTTCCCACCTGTGCCAATTAAGGCAAAATATTTTGTGCTCGGTTACGGAGTGATTGAACTTTACCTGGGTATATCAGGATCACAAGCCGGCGTTGCTCACTTTGCTCACCTTGGAGGAATGCTATTTGGGTTTATTCTGCTGAAATATTGGAGCAAACATTCACAAAAATTCTATTGATTCGATGGGAATTGCTGACGAAATAAAACTGTCGTTTAAGAACGGAACATATCTCACGAAGCTCATATATATCAATATAGCTATATGGGTTATCGTGAGGTTGATCTTCGTCGGTTATTCGCTCAGTGGATCTGACGGATCTTTAATGATGAGCTGGCTGGCTCTGCCTGCCTCGTTTGATCTTTTTATTTCAAGGCCATGGACCATTATTACCTATATGTTTCTCCATTTTGAGTTGATGCATATTCTTTTTAATGTACTATGGCTCTATTGGTTCGGCAAGATTTTTTTGGAATATCATACACAACAGAAACTTTTAAGTCTTTATATCATTGGCGGGATAACAGGTGGTTTAGCTTTTATGCTCGCTTACAATTTCCTTCCTGTATTTCATGAGCGAATTATCAATAGTCAGCTACTCGGTGCATCGGCATCGGTTATTGCTATTGTTATCGCTATTGCCGTTTATGTGCCAAATCACTTGATCCATCTTGCATTTATTGGACCTGTAAAAATTAAGTGGATAGCCTTTGTTTCGGTTCTCCTTTACGTGATCAGTCTTTCAGGTGATAATGCGGGGGGGAATTTTGCGCATCTGGGAGGTGCAATCTGGGGGTGGATTTATATGTCGCAATTAATTGCAGGTCGGAATATTACTGGTCGTTTTGATCGGATGACCGATACCTTTTTCTCATGGTTCAGGATTAGAAGAAAACTTAAGATCAAGTATAATTCCCCAAATCCGGATTATGAATATAACCGGAAGAAGACAAGTCAGCAAAACGATATTAACCAGGTCCTGGACAAGATAGGTAAATCGGGTTACGATAGTCTGACATTTGAAGAACGCGAGATCCTGTTTAAAATGGGTAGAAAAAAGTAATATAGTGAGAAAGTTCTTCTCAGAATTTGGTTTCAGATTAAATATTGGTGCCGTTTCACTACTACTGTTGGCTTACCTGGCTCCATTTGTTCCTCCCGATTCCTTCTGGCCATTGGCTTTCGTAGGATTGGCCTATCCATATATTGTATTTGTCAACCTTTTGTTTGTTCTTATCTGGGCTTTATTTCGTTCTAAAAAGATTTTCCTTTCACTTATTTTTCTGCTCGCTGGGTTTGTCCACTTTAACAATACTTATCAGCTTATTCCTCAAGTTAAATCCAAAGTTGGAGTGATTACCATATTAAGCTACAATGTGCATAGTTTTAGAGTGGATCAGAGAGCTCACAGATTGAATAGCCCCAAGATTCTCGAATATATAAAATCCACAGGGGCAGAGATTATTTGTCTTCAGGAAGCAAATGAATACAAGGAAGGGAAACTTAGTCCGCAGGGAATCACTGAATCCCTACCTCAAATTAAATATTTTCAGGTTGTTTCGCAAGGGAATTATTCAGATATAGTTACCTTCTCAAAATATCCAATAATAAATAAAGGGGAGATCAAATTCCCAAGGTCAGCAATTCTGGTACTTTTTGCTGATATTAAGATAAGCAATACTCATATTATTAGGGTATATAACTGCCATTTACAGTCGTATTCAATTGATCCGGACGACCATTTCGTCCTCGATTCCCTAAAGTCCGGAATAAGCAACCATCAAATTAAGGAGGCCCGAAAAGTTAGTTACAAGCTACGAAACGGCTTCCAATTGCGTGCCTATCAGGCCCGGAAATTAGCTGAACATATAGCGAGATCTCCATATCCTGTTGTGGTTTGCGGAGATTTTAACGATACCCCGGTATCGTATGCCTATCGAAAAGTATGCGGTGATCTGAAAGATGCGTTTGTGGAGTCCGGTTGGGGGACTTCAAATACTTATAATGGATTATTGCCTTCATTCAGAATAGATTATATCCTGTGTGACAAGGAATTTCTCCTTTTAAATTACAAACGTGACCTTGTTTATTTCTCGGATCATTTTCCGGTGCATTGTCAGCTAAAACCTGATTAGGCCTCAGGGCAAAAAAATACCCTCAAGTTTTTTAAAACCTTGAGGGTATTCAGGACTAAAGATTGAAGTCCTACAACAATGCATCAATTTTTGAGGCGAGAATGGTTTTAGGTACAGCACCTACCTGCTTGTCAGCAACTTCTCCATTCTTGAAAAATAAAATTGTAGGAATATTGCGTATTCCAAATTTAGCAGCTGTTCCGGGATTTGTATCAACATCCATTTTAGCGATTACTGCTCTTCCGCTATAATCGTCAGAAAGTTCTGCTACCAGTGGTCCGATCATACGGCACGGTCCGCACCACTCAGCCCAAAAATCCACTAAAACAGGCGTTGCAGATTGGAGAACTACCTCATCAAAATTTGCATCTGTTACCTCTATTGCCATGATAAAATATTTTAAAATTGTTAAAAAAGTCAGAAAAATTTGATCAGCAAATTTAAGAATTAATTTATAGTAAAAACGATATCGGGATTTTTTTGCAGATATGCTTTGAGTTCCTCCGATATACCAATTCGCCTGGTTCTCGAAAACAGGTGAAGCTTAATATTAGTCGTTGAATCAAAAACCGAAAATTTTATTAACGTTTTTCCAGGTGATTGGGCCAACTTCAGATCAAGCTCTTCAACAATCTCCTGAGTCAACGATTCTGCAGCAACCGAAATCCGTAAACTTTCCGCTTTTTCGGCAAGTTCCTGCAGGAGTTCAATCTTGGTGGCTTTGAATTCAAGCTGATCGCCTCCCTGCCATTTGGTGGCAACTTTACCCCGGATGAGCAGAAATAAACCTTTTTTGCAGAAATTGCCAAAATTCACAAAGTCGTTTCCAAAAAACATCATTTTGTATGAATCGTTATAATCGGTAAGGGTTAGAGCAGAAAACGGTTTTCCGTTTTTGGTGAACCCTTCCTGAGTCTCAGTAACAATTCCGGCAAAGGAAAGTTCCCTGTTTTTTAACGATTCTATTTCGTTGTTCAGATTTGACAGGTTGACATCTTTAGTGCAAAAACTCCTGATTTCCATATCATAATCATCAAG
>CAIOOC010000185.1 GCA_903859795.1 uncultured Bacteroidia bacterium | reverse complement strand
GTTTGTATATAATAAAAATGACATTGACATAACTCGCGAAGTTTCAATAGAAATTGAAAATCAGTCTGTCGCGGAGGTTTTATCCGAAGTATTCGATAAAACCAATATCATTTATGCGATGGAAGGTAGCAGCATTATGCTCATGACACGGACCGCCTTGCAGCAAACCGGCAAAATGATTACCGGAAAAGTCTATGACAAGTCAGGCGGTATGGTTCCCGGGGCAACTGTAATTGTTAAGGGGACGACATTGGGAGTAACCACAAACAGTGATGGGACATTTTCTTTATCAGTACCTGAGGAATCAAAAACACTAATTTTCTCATTTGTGGGGATGAAAACCCAGGAGATCCCAATTGGCAGGAAAACCACTTTTGAAATAATCCTTGAGGAGGAGACTATTGGACTTGACGAAATTGTAGCAGTAGGTTATGGCGTACAGAAAAAAGTAAACCTGACAGGCGCTGTCGAAAATGTAGCCATTAAAGATTTGGCAACCAGGCCACTGACTAATACCAGCGTAGCACTCCAGGGTAAAGTTTCCGGCGTTTATGTAATGCAGAATTCGGGACAACCCGGCAGAGATTACGGAAATATCTTAATCCGTGGCGTTGGTACGCTTAACAACAATAATCCACTCATATTAATCGACGGGATAGCCGGTTCAATGAACGACGTTAACCCGATGGATGTCGAGAGTATTTCGGTACTGAAAGATGCAGCATCGGCAGCAATCTATGGAAACAGGGCAGCAAACGGCGTTATTCTTATCACAACCAGACGTGGTCACGACGAAAAGATGCATGTAGAATATACCGGATACCTTGCTGTTGAAAATACGACCTATTTGCCTGAAGTACTTAACTCGTACCAGCATGCCACGCTATATGAAGAAGCGGCAAAAAACTCTGGTAAACCTTCCAAGTACTCCGCCGACATGATCGCAAAATTCAAAGCAGGAGGTGACCCCCTTTATCCAAATACAAACTGGCAGAGTGTGTGGTATAAACCTGCGACAATTCAAAACCACTATCTTAGGCTAAGCGGTAGTTCCAGCAATTTGGCCTATTCATTTTCGGGAGGCTACCTTGACCAGGACGGAGTATTATTAGGGACAGGTTTCAAGAGATACAATTTTCGTTCAAATATTGACGCTTATTTTCTGAAAAATAAAAAACTCCACTTTAGCACAAGTATGGCAGGTATCCATTCTGACATTGAAGAATCAGCATACGGAACCACAGGGGTTATCAGAAGTATTAACAGGGATGTTCCTACAGATGTGGTCACCTGGCCTGATGGATCCTATGGTCCTGACAGAAACTATGCACTTTATAAAGCCGGAGGGTTTAATAATAGTTTGAAAAATGGGTTCACGGGTAACGTCCATGCAGACTATGAGATTGTAAAGAATTTAAAGATTGAGACCAATTATGGAGTTGACTGGGTACATTCGTTGGCGAAGAACTTCTGGCCCGATATTACACAATATACGAGTCTGGCCAATTTCACCAACAGCCGCCCGACAATTACAAACTCGCAACTTACCTTAGGAAACAGTGAGACAATGTCAACAACGTTTAATGCCATTATCCGATATAATCTGACCCTTCAGGATTCTCATCATATTAATGTATTCGGTGGATATTCAGAAGAAACAATGAAAATTGATTATTCGAGTGAATTCAGAAAATACCTGTTGAGCAGCCAGCCGCAAATTGATATTGGTGATGTTTCAACCCAAACCAATAGCGGAGGTGCCGATGCAACAGGGCTGCGTTCATATTTTGGTCGCATCAATTATGACTATAAAGGAAAATATTTACTTGAATCAAATATTCGCTATGACGGCTCTTCCCGTTTTGCAAAGAACCAGCGATACGGTACATTCCCATCGGCATCGGCAGGTTGGAGGGTCTCAGAAGAGTCATTCCTTAAAGACAATGGAATTGTAACTAATTTAAAACTTAGAGGTTCTTGGGGTCAGTTGGGAAACCAGAATATCAATACCTATTATGCCGCTTCTGATATCCTTGCTACTGGTTCAAATTACATTTTTGGCGGTACCTATACTCCGGGGGTAGCTGTTACAACATTAACGAACAAGAGTGTAACCTGGGAAACTACAACCCAGACGAATGTCGGAATTGATGCTGATTTTTTAAGAAAATGGAATATCACTGCGAACTATTTCTGGAAAAAAACAGACAATATCCTGATGAATGTTCCTATTCCTGTTACACTTGGTGCTTTAAATACACCATACCAGAACCTGGGAGTTATGAAAAATACAGGATGGGAGTTAACTCTTGGATACAGGGATAAAATTGGCTCTGATTTTACTGTTGATGCAAACTTAAACCTATCACATTTTAATAACAAGGTTGTTAATCTTGGAGGATTAGGTCCCATCTACGGTGATTATACTATTTTAAAAGAAGGACAATCTTACTATTCATTCTATGGATACCAGGCAATTGGTATTTTCCAGAATCAGGCTGAGATTGATGCCTCACCAAAACAGTCCGAAAACCCAAAACCTGGAGATATTAAATTTAAAGATTTAAACGGAGATGGTAAAATCACGCTCGATGGTGACCGTAAAGTAATTGGTTCACAGGTTCCTAATCTGCTTTATTCATTACAATTAAATTTTGGATACAAAGGGTTTGACCTAAAAGCATTCTTCCAGGGAGTCTCCGGAATTTCAGCCTATAGTTCGCTCGAACTTGCTTCTCCTTTTTTTAACGGAGCAAGTGGTGGCGCTTGGTTAATGAACCGTTGGACACCTGATCATCCAAGTACCACTCAACAGAGAGTATTCCTTGACGGTGTGCGTGGAGGAATTGCTTCATCCTATTACCTACAGGACGCGTCCTATTTAAGGTTGAAAAACATTGAGTTGGGTTATACTGTTGCTCAGGTTCTCTTAACGAAACTGGGTATCGCCGGATTACGTGTCTTTACCAACGTACAAAACGCATTTACTCTTACAAAATATCTGGGATTTGATCCTGAAAAATCTCCGGGCAACACAAGAACAGATGCACATCCGCAGGTTAGGATTGCTTCCTTAGGATTATCAGTCCGTTTCTAATTAAGTATTGTAGAATAACTTAAAATTTTATAATTATGAAATTCATAAAATATATCGCGTTACCATTTCTATTTTTGGCTCTTGTTTCAGGAGGATGCAAAAGAGATTTGTTAAACATCACCCCGCTCAGCTCAATTAACCCGGACGATTTCTTCAGAAATGAAAAAGAGGCTTCAGTTGCATTAACCGGCGTTTATAGCGCATTGGACGAAATGTGGATCTCTTTTGATGCCATGTCTGATGATTTATATGACCAATATCCGTGGGAAGGCCCGACAGAGGTTGGCGACGGCACCTTTAATCCTACATCAGGTTATATAAACTGGAAATGGACAACCAACTACAGGGGGATAGGAAGGGCTAACCGTTTTATCGATAATATGTTACAAAAAGCCAAATTCGATCAGACAAAAATGAGTCAGATGATTGGAGAGGCTAAGTTTCTACGTGCTTTCTGGTATGCCGATCTTGCAGATTTCTACCAGGACGTTCCCTTAATTCTTGTTCCGCAATCACTTGCAGAAGCAAATACCCCAAAATCGACAAAGGATCAGGTTGTTACAGCTGTTCTGAAAGACCTTGATGATGCAATCGCCGTATTGCCTGCCACATACGGAGCCGGCGATGTCGGTCGCGCAACAAAAGGTGCAGCAATGTCACTTAAAGCCAGGGTACTTCTTTACAACCAACGGTGGGCCGAATCGGCTACTGCAGCAAAAAGTGTGATGGATCTTAGCGTGTATAACTTGTATCCAACTTATGCTGAATTATTTACAGTACAGGCTGAAAACAATTCTGAAGTTATCTTTGATTCCCAATACCAGAAAAATGTAAGACCCCAGGGATATACTACCACGATCAGGGATTGGAGATCTGACGTTCCTTTTGTTCAGCTTACGAATGATTATTACATGAGCAACGGGAAACCTATTTCTGATCCAGCATCTGGTTTTGACCCGGTTAACCCATTCAAAAACAGAGATCCGAGACTTAATATGACACTTGTTGTACCCGGTGAGATGTATCATGGAGTTCCATATATTCCGGCTAACGATTTCTCTCCTACCGGAATGGCGATCCGTAAATGGGTTGAAGAAGATAACCTGGAATACTGGAATGGAGAGCTCAATATAATTCTGATTCGCTATGCAGACGTACTTTTAATGTATGCTGAGGCTCAGAATGAAGCTGCCGGGCCCGATGCCAGTGTCTATAACGCAATTAATGCTGTCAGAGAAAGAGCCGGTATGCCTGATGTTCCATCTGGATTATCAAAAGAAAATATGCGTAATGAAATCCGTCATGAAAGAAGAATCGAGTTTGTCGCGGAAGGATTACGTTATTCGGATATCAGAAGATGGAAAATAGCTGAAACTGTTATGGTCAATGGCCTGGGATACGATTCCGGGAAATTATCAGATCCCACCGATCCTGCCAGCTGGGTTTTCGATGTGATAAATGCCAATTCCCGCGTCTTCAGTGCTCCTAAAGACTATGTTTGGCCTATTCCGCAATCTGAAATTCAGACAAATAAGAAACTTATACAAAATCCGGCCTGGAACTAGGTCACAATAAAAAAGAATAAAGGCTGTTTTAAAGAGATAATTATTTTTTTAAAACAGCCTTTGTAATTTGGATTGGAATATCTGGTATACAGCTTGATTAAATTAGTACCCTACATTTTGAGTTTTATGACCTGGCTATCTTTAAAATACAAAATCCGATTTACACAACTAACTTGTGTAAATCTGCTAATAGTGGCTTTATTGGGTTGTAATGACTCAGAGATTAGACGACCATGGAGCCGACGTATTATTCCGTTTACTTTGCAAAATCAGGCTTGCAAAAACGATCCAAATTCATCCTTACGACAAATATTCACATTTCGGACAGATACGTCTGTTCGGACTTTTATAGAATACTGGCATGATGGGAATCAAAAGAAATTATTTCACTCAGACACCTCGTCTTTTGGCTTAAACCATCGGATTGTCGTTTGGGGTTTAAAACCCGAATGTGACTACTCATACCGAATTGTTACAACAGACAATAAATTCTATACCGAATCAGAAGTCGCCACTTTTAAAACTAGTTTTTTGCCCGTTTGGGTAGATTCGTACTACACCTATTCAAAAAATGCGTTCAAGATTAACGGTAAACTCCTGATTTCCAATCGAAAAGATCCTGGAATGCTTGTTTTGCTTGACTCAGAAGGAAATATTGTATGGTATAATGCCTTTACAAAATTTCTGAAAACTGCCTGGTATACGCAAAATAATACTTTTCTTTTTATCCTCTCGGATCCGGGCTACAAGACGACTTATGGGAATCATTTGTTGGAAATGAATCTAAAGGGTGATACCTTAGTCCATTTTAGAAAGGAAAGTCCGGGATTTGCGAAGACATTTCACCACGAAACACTTCTGGATAAGTCGGGAAATATCGTTGTCCTTACAGCTGAAAACCGGAAATTTGATCTCTCAAAAGTTGGAGGAAGCAAAAACGACTCTATTACCGTTGACGGCATTCAGATTTTTTCAACAGATGGGAAGAAATTATGGGAGTGGACTGTTTTTGACGTTGAGGATCCGCTGAAAGATTCTGAAATCCTGAAAACAAAATCCGACTGGCTCCATGCCAACAGCATGTGCTTTGATAACGATAGTAACTTT
>CAIOOC010000184.1 GCA_903859795.1 uncultured Bacteroidia bacterium | reverse complement strand
TTAAACCAGGTATGCAGGTACTTGATATCGGTTGTGGCTGGGGAGCTTTTGGTAAATATTCTGCAGAAAAATACGATGTTGAAGTCGTTGGAGTTACTGTCTCCAGAGAACAGGTGGAGCTTGGAAGAAAACTATGTGCCGGTCTTCCGGTTGAGTTTCGGTTAACAGATTATCGTGCTGTAAATGAGAAGTATGACACAATAGTAAGTGTAGGAATGATTGAACATGTAGGATACAAAAATTATAAAACATTTTTTGAGGTTGCAAATAAATGCATTAAAGATGACGGCTTATTCCTTCTTCATACCATTGGAAGTATTAAATCAGTAAAAACACATGATCTCTGGACAAATAAATATATTTTCCCAAACGGGATGCTTCCTTCAGTAGCGCAACTTGGCAAAGCAATAGAAAATCTTTTCATAATGGAAGACTGGCATAACTTCGGAATAGATTATGACAAAACCCTAATGGAGTGGTATAATAACTTTGTTACAAATTGGGACAAAATCAGGAATAATTATTCCGATCGTTTCTTCAGGATGTGGAAATACTTTTTACTGTCAAGCGCCGGTTCATTCAGATCAAGATGCCATGGACAGTTATGGCAGGTAGTTCTGTCAAAATATGGAATGCCCGGAGGTTATCAGTCAGTTCGGTGATGGATAATATTAAATGAGTATCGGGAATTAGTAACAAAAATCTAAAAGAGACTGATTACTAAAAAGCCATTCTTAGCTTGCAAGCCATGAATTTTTATGTATGATTCGCGACACTCAAAAGCCTTAAATACTTGAGTCCACTCCGAAAAGTAAGAGTTTTTGTTTTCAATTGTTCTTACCCCCGACCCCTGAAAGGGGAACAATTGAAAATCAGCAAGTTTAAAAGTCCCCTTTTGGGGATTTAGGGGTAAAAAAGACTTTTCGGAGTGGACTCAATATTTCAGAGTTAATTGTTGTTGCATTTTGAAACAGTGAAATGTTGTAAAACGCTACAATATTGCTTAAATATCAATCTTCGCCTTATTATAAACAACTTTAATTCATATAGTTATATTGACTGGTTTGATTGTTGAGAATCCTCTCCGGATATAAGATTAACTTGCTTTGGTAACTTATGGCTGAGATAAAAATAAATAAAATTGACTTCAGTCTGTGCAGGGATTAACTTTGATTAAGGAAGTAATTATGAAAATAATGATCGATTCAATCAAAAAACTTAAGCATGCCGATTTCTGTGTTGGAATACTCAGGTAACATCCTGTCAATTTGAGGAATTTCTTTAATCAGTAAAAAAAATACTTATTATGAAAGTTAAGAGCAGAAGAATGTTTTTTTCAATAATGATTTTTTCATTGCTTACACTCATATGGGCTTGTAATAAAAAGAAGGATAACATAGAAGTTAACAGGCCTGATTTAATATTTCCTCATGTAAGCACAACTGAAATTAGTGATATAGCAGATGATCAGGCTGTTTGCGGAGGTTCTATCACATATGACGGAGGGTCGGGATTATTGAACTGTGGTATTTGTTGGAGCAGTGACAGCATTATCTGGAGATTTGTGAATTGTGCATTTGCTGGTTATGACTATGATATTAAAACAGAAGGAAAATTTAATTTTAAGGGAAGCATTACTGGTTTATTGCCAAATTCAAAATATGTTGCAAGGGCTTATGCCAGTAATATAAATGGTACAAGCTATGGGAATGCTGTTACATTCACAACCCTGCCCTCTTTGGTGGTAAATATAGATTTCAATCCTGGTGTAAATTATAACTATGTGTTTGTCCAGGATGGGAATATATACAGAACCGTGACTCCTGGAGCTCGGGTATGGATTGCTGAAAACCTGCGCACCCGAAAATAGGTAATGAGGCACAATTCATAAACAAAAACTGATTGTAATTAACGGATTTATCATTTTAATAAAATGAAACATTTTCTTACAACTTTCATATTCTGGGTGCTCTCCATGATTGCTTTTTCACAATCTAAAAGTGTAGATATTAGTAAATTATATGATCTTCCTGTCCATTCCAGGGGAGATCTGAGTTTTTCAGCTTCTGCAAATATTCTTTTAAACACCCCGAACGGTGTTCAGCTTGTCGGGGGATTTAAGATGAGAATTTTTATGACCAAACGAATTAGTTTTGATTCTGACATTTTATTTGGGAGAGATTATATTCATGCGGGACCCGGAATATTTGGAATCCCGCTCTGGATCATTTACCTGGGTTCATCCGGTAATTCAGAAGAATCTGAGACTTCACTATCAAATCGATTGTTTTATGCATTAGTGATGGTCACATCTGCAGAGCATACTTCATTTCATTTTCCTGTCAGAAAATCATTTGACATTTCTCCATATTTTAGTTTATTGCGATACAGATCTTCTTATGAATATGGCAGATATTCAAATACTAATATGACCAATGAACAGTTTTGCTTTGCTACCGGACTGGAATTGAATAAGTACTGCAAAAGACTTTTACTCTCTCCTTATATTGAATATAGTATGGGCTATGCCAATCATGTTCCCGGAATAAATGCAGGTATATATTGCGGAATCTACTTTCTTAACCAGACCAGAAAACAGTACAAGAATCTGTAGGCATGTTTAAATACTGCTTAAATTAATTGATAAACAGACATATAAAGAAATTCAAATATAGATAATTTTTATTAAAGGATTAAAATGCTGACCAATGAAAAAGTTAATATTTCTGATAGCATTGTCTGCTCTCCTTACTCTTTCAATTCTTGCCCAGGGTACAAATAAATCGCGGCACACACTTTATCGGTCATGGATTTCGCTTAACAATAGTTTTCTTCAAAGGGAGGGTATTCTGTATGAAGTGAATGATTTCACTATTACATTGAAAGACTTATATTTACAAACCAGTTCCGACAAATTAAGCCTCGAAATGATTAATTACAGAAACATTAAGGACATATATCTGAGACCTAGAAACAGCATATGGAAGTGTGCAGTTATTGGAACTGTCGTGG
>CAIOOC010000183.1 GCA_903859795.1 uncultured Bacteroidia bacterium | reverse complement strand
TTAAAATATATATCAATTAAGAATAATTCCTAAATTGCAGATGGATTAGAAACAAACATAATAGAACACCTAAAATCAGTAAAATGGAAGAACAAAAGAGTGGATGGTCGAGGCGTCGGTTTCTTGGAGCGTCGGCTGTTGGAATGGCTGGATTGGTTGTGTTACCTGCATTGTCGGGTTGTACGACACCGGATACCGATCTCAAAATCGGATTTATCGGACTGGGACGTCAGGGGATGTTTTTGCTCGATGGATTCCTTCAGATTCCTGGAGTCAAGGCAGTAGCAGCCTGTGATGTTTATGGAATAAAGCGGAAACGTTTCGAGCGTAGGGTAAATGCTTTTTATACCAAAGCTGGAAAGGATGTTAAAGTGGAGACCTACGAAAAGTACGGTGATTTACTCAAACGAAATGATATCCAGGCTGTTGTTATTGCGGTACCTGATCATTCTCATGCCTATATTGCCATTGCAGCTCTGAAAGCAGGTAAGGATGTATATCTTGAAAAACCTATGACATTTACAATCAAAGAGGGGCAGGAACTTAAAAAGGTTGTGCGCGAAACCGGCAGAATATTTGGTCTGGGAAGCCAGCAGCGTTCAGATCCGAACTTTCAGCATGCCGTCAATCTTGTTCAGACCGGGGCAATTGGAAAAGTAACCGGTGTTAAGGCTTATGTAGGTGCCCCACCAAAACCATATGATCTTCCTGAAGAGAAACTTCCTGCCGATTTGAACTGGGATTTGTGGCTGGGACCACTTCCAACCCCAATACATTATAACCAGGAGTTAGATCCGATTATTTCTCTCGATCCTGAGGTAAAAGAAAAAACATGGGGCGCCTGGCGCTGGTACAAAGAGATGGGCGGCGGATTTACAACTGACTGGGGTGCTCATATGTTTGATATTGCCCAGTGGGGCCTTGGCATGGATAAGAATGGTCCTGTCGAAATTTCCCCGATTGGAGATGGTAGTGAATTTATCTCCTGGACTTATGCAAATGGCGTGGTGATGACCTCGGAGCCCTTCGACGAGAAGAAAACTAAAGGTGTTAAATTTATTGGTGAGACCGGTTGGATTGAGGTTTCCCGCGGATATTTTAATGCTTCAGATCCTAAGTTTATTCTTAAGGAGGAGCCAAAGAATGACGGTCCCTATGAAACTAAAATTCCCCATCAGGTTAATTTTATAGAAGCGGTTAAGAGCCGGAAAGATCCGGTTGTTCCAGTTGAAATAGGACATAGCAGTTGCACAGTCTGCAACCTTGGAAATATTGCCTGTGACCTCAAACGTACGATAAAATGGAATCCTCAGACAGAAACTTTTGTTGATGATACAGATGGAGCAGCCACCAAAAAGCTCCATTACCAGTATCGTGAAGGATGGAAGCTGGTTTGATGCAGCCTTCCACATAACATAAAGAGGGTGTACCGTAACTGGCACACCCTCTTTTTTTACTAATAAACTCAGTCAATTAGCAATTTCTTCCTCCCGGGTCAGATCTGGAATGATTCCTATTTTTGATAAATCTGAACAAATTTACACCTTATGTGTTTTGATTCTAAATAATGATAAAAGGCGCTATTTTCCTCCCTGGATGATCAGCCTTCTGCGAAAACTGAACCATTTCTTTAGAGTCTATAGTTGTATTTTTTGTACATATGAAATAGTGGAGACCAGGAACCACTATAAAAACGGGGCGTACCGAAAAGCCAGACGAATAGGAAAATGTTAAAATTAAAACTAATGAAGAAACTAAAAATCATCTTATTTTGGTTTGTCTTGCTAGTTGTTGTAATCGTTGTTGGATCATTAACTTACATTAAGTTTGCACTGCCAGATGTTGGGCCGGCCCCGGTAATCACTGTTGAAAGAACTCCGGAACGGGTTGCACGTGGAGAGTACCTTGCAAATCATGTTTCCGTTTGTATTGATTGCCATTCGGTACGCGACTGGTCCAGATTTTCAGGTCCTCCGACAGAAGGGACATATGGGAAGGGCGGGGATCGTTTCGACCAGAAATTTGGCTTTCCCGGAGTCTATTATGCAAAAAACATCACCCCTTCCGGTATCAGCCGATACTCTGATGGTGAGCTTTTCAGGGTGATAACCACCGGCGTAAATAAAGAAGGAGAAGCGATGTTTCCCGTTATGCCCTTTCATTATTACGGGCAAATGGACGAAGAGGACATCAAATCGATCATTGCCTATATCCGTACACTTAAACCCATTGAAAATGTTGTTCCGAAATCGTCATCCGATTTTCCGATGAATTTCATTCTGAATACGATACCCCATAAGGGCACGCCGTCGAAGATTCCTGCAAAATCAGATTTAGTCGCCTATGGAAAATATATCACGAATGCCTCTTCCTGCATTGAATGCCATACCCGGGTTGACAAAGGGAAGCTGATTCCGGGTACTGAATTTGGCGGTGGACGGGAATTCCCCTTTCCGGATGGCTCGGTTGTACGCTCGGGAAATATCTCATCCGATATGCAAACGGGTATCGGTAAATGGAAAAAGGAGACATTTGTCGCCCTGTTCCACGCACATTCTGATTCGACAACACTTCATACTACGCTCAAACCGGGAGATTTTAATTCCATCATGCCCTGGACGATGTATGGGAAAATGACAAATGAAGACCTTGAAGCAATTTTTGCTTATTTGCAGTCGGTTCCGGCAGTTAATAATATGGTTGTTAAATTTTCGCCAGTGAAGAAATAGTTATATCAAAAATTCTTGTTGATATTTTCATTAAGGTTCATTCTAAGTTAGGACCAGGACTTCTGGAATCTGTTTATGAAGCTGCGATTTGTTTTGAATTGGATAGGAAGGAGATCTGCTTTCAGAGACAGCAAGGAATACAGGTGTGGTATGAAGACGTAAAAATGGATTTGGGATTCCGGGCTGATATAATTGTTGATCAGAAAGTTATTGTTGAAATTAAATCTGTTGACGCAATCACTCCTGTGTTTTTTAAAACATTACTTACCTACTTGAGATTAACTGATAAAAGATTAGGTCTTCTGGCTAATTTTAATGTTGCCTTAATGAAAGATGGGATTACAACGCTTGTGAATAATTTGTAAGAATAGGATACCCTTTTTTCAATATTTTTCGCGCAAAGTATGCAGAGATTTATATGAACCAATTTTTATTTCTTTGCGATCTTTGCGTTCTTTGCGCGACCTTTTTTCTCGCCAAGCACACAGAGAGTACCCAAATAATTTTAAAGACCAAATATTCTTCTTTTTACGACCTTTTTGTTAGTTTGCTGCCTCAAACTGCTGTAAAAACCGCACATCATTTTCAAAGTAGAGCCGGAGATCGTTAACCCCAAATTTCAACATCGCGATCCGCTCAATTCCCATTCCAAACGCATAGCCCGTATATTTTTTCGAATCAATGCCTGAAGCTTCCAGCACATTCGGATCCACCATGCCACATCCAAGGATCTCGAGCCAGCCTGTGTATTTACATACATTACACCCTTTCCCACCACAGATTGAACAGGACACATCTACTTCAGCAGAGGGCTCTGTGAACGGGAAATAAGATGGACGCATACGGATCTCGGCATTTTCACCAAACAGCTCCTTCGCGTAGTAAAGCAATGTTTGTTTAAGATCAGCAAATGAAACATTCTCATCGATATATAACCCTTCTATCTGGTGAAACATGCAATGGGCCCGGTACGATATCGCCTCGTTCCGGAAAACACGTCCGGGTGTAACAGTACGGATTGGCGGCTTCATCGTCTCCATATCATGAACCTGAACCGAGGATGTATGGGTCCTCAACAATACATCGGGATTACGCTGAATGAAAAACGTATCCTGCATATCACGGGCAGGGTGTTCTTCGGGAAAATTTAACGCACTGAAAACATGCCAGTCATCTTCTATCTCTGGTCCTTCAGAGACTACAAACCCCAAACGTTTAAATATATCGAGTATTTCGTTTTTTACAATAGAGATAGGGTGGCGGGTACCCAGTTTCATCGCTTCACCAGGAAGTGTGAGGTCAACACCTGATCCTGCCGATTTATCCTCCTGCAAACCCTCTTTCAGAAGATTGATTTTCTCGAGCGCAAACTCTTTTAATGTGTTGACAGCCTGTCCAATCTCTTTTTTCTGATCGGCTGAAACATTCCGGAACTCCTCAAATAATTTAGAGATTTCCCCTTTTTTACTCAGGTATTTGATTCTAAGTTCTTCAGCTTCCTCGACTGATTTAGCTGCAATCCCTTCGATCTCCTGTTGTAACTCTTTGATGCGCTTTAACATGGCACTCCTTATTTTGTGAAGTGCAAAACTACAAAAAATATGGGAATGGTGGAACTTTGAATGCTATTTCGAGGCATAGGGCCAAAAAGCATAACACAAAAAAAGGCAGCCATTTAAGTCGACTGCCTTTGCATATTTAATATTTAAATTTCGTGAATTATTTATTTTCCGACACTGCGGGTCCGACAAATGAGTCAGCCGTGCCATAATATAAAAACCATTTATTATCAAAATAGACCAGCCCCTCTGAAAATGTCGTTCCGGCAGTATACTGTCCTGATTTTTCATGTGGAAGTGTAGGCTTCAGGATATAGGTGTCGGAACGTTCCACAACCTTTTCCGGATTCAGAAGGTCGAACAGAACCTCACCTACAGAATAGGTCCCCCTGGGCACATCACCAGTCGCATTATCATCCTCTGCATTTTTCCCATTGTAAAAAAGAAGGATCCCTTTGTCTGTCACGAGGGCCGGCGGACCACATTCGGTAAGTTTGCTGTCAAATTTTCCGCTGCGAGGGACGATCAACCTTTTTAGTTCCCCCCTGTCATTCAATAACGGATTCCAATCCCATAAGTTATCCGACCAGGCGAGGTTCACAAACTTTTCACCCCAGTACATCCAGTATTTTCCGTTTATTTTAGCTACGACTTGCTTTTCATTAACCATCCTGGTTATAATTGAGCCCGATTTGGTCGGTTTGTTCAGAAACTTGCCATTATAAGCTTTAGTGAAAGCGGGACCTTTTTTTTGCCAGTGGAAAAGATCTTTGGATATAGCAATTGATAGATTTGGCACTTTGTGATTCCATGCGGTGTAAGTGACAATATACATACCTTCAGGTGTCTCTGCAATTCTTGGATCTTCACATCCTCCGGGATAATCATATTGTTTAAACTCATCATTATCAGGATACAATACAGGTTCTTTGAATTTCCTGAAATGAATACCATCATCACTAACTGAAATTCCTATCCGTGATGTCCGACCGGCATATGCTGCAGAAGGATCATCTTCGCATCTTGTAAGGAGATACACCTTACCGTCTCTAACTATCGCCGCAGGATTAAATACGTCGGCTTTTTGCCATTTTATGATCTCTTTTTTTACCGGGCAATAGAATGTTAAAGTTGAATCTGGTCCGGCAACAGGATTAACCTTGGTTTTAACAAAAGTTCCAATGTCCCATCTTGTTTGTGCACTTAAAATGGAGGAAGTTACAAGTAGTATGATGATAAAAAAGTGATTTCTTTTCATTCACAGGTAATTTGTTAGGCCAAAAGTAGATCAAATGATTTTATAGTATTGAAGTAAACCAAATCCTTTATTTCTTCAGTCCTGACCTTTCCAGAAGGGGATCAATAGAAGGTTCCTGTCCCCGGAAGGCTTTGTAAAGTTTCATTGGATGTTCTGTTCCCCCTTTCTCGAGGATGTTTTTACGGAAGGATGTTGCGGTAGTCTTATCAAAAATTCCGTTAGCCTTAAATAATGAGAATGCATCGGCATCGAGTACCTCTGCCCATTTATAGCCATAATAGCCAGATGCGTATCCTCCTGCGAAGATGTGAGAGAATGCTGTACTTATGCAGCTCCCTTCAACCGGAGCAAATAATTCTGTGGGAGCAATTGCAGCCCGTTCAAACTCAACAATGTCTGATTTCATCGGCTCAGTGATCGAATGCCACGCCATATCATTGAAGCCAAAACTTAATTGCCGCTCACAAGCATATCCCGCCTGGAAATTTTCAGCATCAATGAGTTTTTGCACAAGTTCGGCAGGTATTTTCTCACCCGTCATATAATGTACCGCAAAAAGATCGAGCCATTCTTTTTGAGTTGCCCAGTTCTCCATTACCTGAGAGGGAAGCTCAACGAAGTCGCGATACACGTTCGTTCCCGACTGGCTCGGATAAGTCGTGTTTGCCAGCATTCCATGCAGGGCATGACCAAATTCGTGCAAAAGTGTGGTTACTTCATTAAATGTAAGGAGTGAAGGTTTGGTTTCGGTTGGTTTAGTGAAATTACAAACGATAGTTATGATTGGCCTGATGAGTCTGCCATTTACTTTGCTTTCGGGTCTCAGGTCGTTCATCCACGCTCCACCGCTTTTCCCTTCACGCGGAAAGAAATCCAGGTATAGGATCGAAATGAACGAACCATCTCCATCGTATACCTCATAAGCTGTTGCATCAGGATGGTAGACAGGGATCTCCTTATTTTCGTGAAAAGTAAGATCATAGAGCCTCGTGGCAAGGTCAAATACTCCGTTACGCACTTTTTCAAGCTGGAAATATGGTTTTACCTGCTGCTCATCAAAACCGTAACTGGCATTCTTTAATTTTTCGGAATAGTAGCTCCAGTCCCATCGCTGTAATGGTTCTTTGAGCCCCAGCGATAAAGCAAATTCCTGCACTTCGTTGAATTCCCTCCTGGCAGCGGGGCGTGACGCAGCGTGCAGCTGTTGAAGGAACTCATTTACTTTTTGAGGATTTTCAGCCATCCTTTCAGCAAGTACATAATCGGCATGGGTTTTAAATCCCAGAAGATTGGCCTTCTCAAGCTTGAGATTGACTATTTTACGGATGATCTCCTCATTATTCTTATCGTTTTGCCTGAAACCCCGGGAGGTATAGGCGCGGTACATCTGTTCACGAAGGTTTTGATTATCTGCATATTTCATAAATCCTGTAAAGCTGGGTCCCTGAAGTGTAAACAGCCAACCCTCCTTTTCTTTTGAGTTGGCGGTCTGAGCCGCCTCTTCAACTTCAGAATCCGGTAAGCCGGCAAGGTCATTCTGGTTGATGATATGTAACTGAAAGCCATTGGTTTCAGCGAGGATATTTTCTCCAAATTTTAGTGACAGCTGTGATATTTCAGTGGTTATTTCTGCATACCGTTTCTTGGCTTCTCCTTCAAGGTTTGCGCCACTGCGCACAAATCCAAGGTATTTTTTCTCGAGTAATTGAAGATTCTCCGGAGTTAGGTCAAGATTCTCTTTTTGTGCATAAACCGCTTTTACCTTACCGAAAAGTTGTTCATTTAATGAGATATAATTAGAGAACTCTGACAGTTTTGGGGAGACTTCACGGGTGATTGCCTGGATTGTATCGTCCGTTTCAGCGGAGTTCAGGTTAAAAAGAACACTTGTAACCCGTTCAAGCTTTTCTCCGCAGACCTCAAGGGCAACGATCGTATTTTGAAAAGTCGGCTGAGCAGTATTGCTGATTATAAGGTCAACTTCTTCCCTGGCCTCAATCAGTGTCGCGTCAATGGCAGGGATAAAATGTTCATGTTTAATCTGTGTAAAAGGTGGAGTCTGATGCGGAGTATGCCAATCGGTTAAAAAAGGGTTTACGGTTGTTTGTCCGGTCGGTACATTTTTTGTAGTCATATTGATAATGGATCTGATTATAATTCGATTGATAATAAATTAAAATAAAATTGAAACTGCTTTGGGTTTCACTATTTTTAAAATTAAAACCGCCGGTTTTGCCGGCGGTCTATAGCATTCAAGTCCTGCAGACTTGTCGACTGGAATGAATCTCCTGTTAAACAGTTGGCAAAGCTAAAAAGTTTAATTTAAAAGAATGATGTCGAAGCAACCTCAAATTCTAACTTTTAAAAAATCATTTTGGGATTTGCTACATGAACGGCGAGGCGATATCTTCGGAGGCTTTAAATTAATATAATACAATATTTGCCTGTTCTATTTACTCAAAGCCATTACCCTCATAGGGCTGATTTGTTCTCCTAATGTCCATGCTTCATTCTTGTTTTGTCTTTCATAACACTCCACCCAAATTTGCCGATTCGTTTTCCGAGTGAATAGTAGGTGCCATGTGAATAGGCCATTATTCCTGCTGCTGCCAGGCTGAAGGCGCCGGTTTCAGGATCGATATACCTGTCGTCGGCAATGATATTGACAACATCGGCAATAAACATATCATGTGATCCCAATGGCTTAATCTCTCTGACTCGGCATTCGATTGAAATAGGTGCCTCGTTAACAATCGGACATTTAACGATTGTCGCGGTGGCCGGAGTTAGGCCGCACTCTTTGAATTTGTCAAAGTTACGTCCCGATTTTACCCCGCACCAGTCTGTTACTTTAGCCATATCAGTTGTGGTCAGGTTGATTACGAACTCGCCTGATTCTTTGATTATCTGGTATGAAAAGCGTTCCGGCCTGACAGAAATATAACACATTGGGGGATCAGAACAGATTGTTCCAAGCCAGGAGACTGTCAAAAGGTTTGTTTTTCCTTCAATATTTCCGCAGCTGATTAATGCAGCGGGCAAGGGGTAGACCATATTCCCCGGTTTCCAGTTTTGTTTCATTGTTATGCGAATTGCACGAATCCGTCAGCTGACGGACGAATGACACGAATTTAGTGATGCTTTTAATCAGGCAGGGATTAGGCGAAATGGCTTAGCAGCGAGGGTGTTATAAGGTGAATGAGTCAGTGGGCGAGTATATTAATGGTAAATTCTTATGCATAAGAAATTACCGGATTATTTTAATGATTTGAGTTCTGCACAACCTGATTATTTTGCCAGTTTTTTTCATTAAAATGCACTTCTTTTTGTCCAGATTCTCTGTGGTTCTGGTGGTTCGACACAATAAGATTTTCCCGAGACAATTGTATGTTTTTAGTTGGCTTTGATCGTTTCAGGATTTTATTAAAAAGCTTATCTGAGAAAGTGGTATAAGGGAAAGTTATGAAAGCTGAAACCATAATAATAATAATCAAGACCAGTGTATTGTTATTCAATGAGCTAAAGGAGGTAACCAGAATTAACAGAAACACATTAAAAAAAGTAATTGATCCGGTAATAAAAAGATGAGAAGGACCAAACCGAAGTATTTTATGATGTATATGGTTCATATCGGCTGAAAATGGAGATTTATTTTTTCTTATGCGCAGGAAAAATAAACGGATCATGTCGATAAGTGGAATGGCAATCAGCGATAGTGTAAGTACAGGCGAAAAACTGATTAGATTTTCTGGTCCGTTTATCGAAATCTCATTGAATTTGATAATCAATGCAGATAAAAGGAATCCCAGAATCATTGCACCGGTATCACCCATAAATATTTTGTTTTTTTTGCCAAATACATTAAAAATGAAAAATGAGATTAAACTGCCTGCAATTGCTGCACTGAGTATCGCGAAGTTAACCTGCCTGGCAAGATAAAAGTTTATACCTAAAACAACTGAACCCAATATTCCAAAAGAAGCCGCTAACCCATCTAGCCCATCAATAAGGTTTATAGCATTAATTATAGAAACAATGGCAAATAGGCTTAGAACAGACCCAGCAATAGGATTTATTTCGGATATACCCAGAATTCCGTGAAGATTTGTGAATTGAATACCACCCAGGTTGACAATCAGGATAGCACAAACTAACTGTGCCAAAAGCTTTTTACGGGCTGAAATGACAAGCAGATCATCCTTTATTCCAATAAAAAGCAATATAATTGTGGAACTCATTATATAGCGGAATTCAGGGAATGTATTATTTTGAAAACCAATTAACGTTGCAAGAGAGACGCCCATGAAAAGGCTAACTCCTCCCAGATTAGGAACCGGCACCTTATTTACCCTCCTGCTGTTCGGCTCATCGAATAGCTTTTTTACTTTTGCGATTTTAACGACAATAGGTATCGAGTACGTGACAATTAATAACCCAATAATGAAGGCGATGGATATTTGGAAAACAGGCGCATTCATATTGGAATATTTAGTTTGGTGCGAAAGATAATTCAGCGAATATAACCTATCTTTTGCAAAG
>CAIOOC010000182.1 GCA_903859795.1 uncultured Bacteroidia bacterium | reverse complement strand
TTTCGAAGACGAGGTAAGCCCATTTTTCCGAGAATACGTTACCCTTCAGCACAGGAACCACCTGCTGCATATTGGATGACAAGAAAGGATGTGACAATGCCCTGGCCCAGTAAATCCATGGTCCTGCCGTGATGTAAAAGTATGGATTAAGAAGTCTTGTCGGAGATTCAAGTCCGGCATTTGCATAATTGAGTTGAATGCCTGCAAAGCCGACACCTTTTTCTTTGTTAAAGAAGGCAATCCACGGGACATCTGCCTCCATTTTAAGATCGGTCAGATCGGGCATATTAGCCACATCATAAACAATTATTGAATCCCTTATTACATCATACCAGGCTGCGTGAGTTATCAATTCGCGCTTAAATACCATTTCTGCATTTCTAAGTGCCAGGCAATTGACTGTTTCATTAATGCGCATGCAGGTTGAACTGATAAAATAAGGAACTCCCGGATAAAACTCATATCGTACAGAAGCATCGACCTCAGGTAGTTCACGCATGCTGTCCCACACTTCACTTTTTGCGATTACCGAACCAGAAACTGTCTTTACACTCCGTGGCGGCTTCCAGTCGGCAGTATGGGTCCAGGGACGCGGAGGAACATAAATATCCGGATTCCAGTGTACTGCTCCATTGGTCTCCAATCTGTGAAAGAAGGGAACATCTGGCCTGTTTTTCAATGAGATCTGATCGAGATGACCAGAATTAGAATGCAGTTCAACGGAAAATACGCTATTATCAATCTGAAGGCCAGGCGCTTCTCCCTGAACTCGAAGATCAGTTTTGTACAGTTTCATCATTGCATCAGGATTGTTGTAATAAACCAGAAAAACCCGGCTTGATTTTGCAGGAACATCTGCCAGGAAGGCTACCCTGGCGCTCGTAGTCGGCATCCAAAGTGGAACCTTGCGTGTTGGTACTCCGTTCTTGTCAGGACCAAAGTCATCTTCCTTCAGATACTCCTGAACATCATATACCTGCGAAATGACTTCAGTAAGTATATGCGTTTTAGGGTCGACAGACATCACTCGGATATCGCGGGTAAGCTGCTGCGCTTCGTCAGGGTAAAAGGCCAGCAGAACTTCAACAGGTTCGTTTATCCTGTTTATTCCAGCTGTTTCACTGATAATAATCGATTTATAGTTTTTCCATTTTTTATCGTAGACAACAACGCCCTGCGGAGCCGTAACTGTTTTGGTCGAGCTTAAAACGATATCGTCTTTTGCCGGGTGAACAGTTTTTTTAAGTCGGACAGAAATGCGGATCGAATAGTTTTGTCCAGGCTCCCATTTTACCCATCCCACAACGGTCAGGTTTTTATAATGAGTTCCATCCTGAGAGGCGATATACCCTTGAGGCGGACGGTCAGAGATTGGGGGCCGATTCAGGTCTTCAAGATCATTTGCCCGGCGTAACTCTGTTGCGCGGAGCACTTTGCCGTCTACAGCAGCTTCCACCTCAATAATTGAAGATTGGGCTAGTTCAATATCTGCTGTAAAGTGGTAATAAGGAATTGCAGGGGATGGAGAAGCTAATTCAATCTTCGTAATATTCAAGTCCCCATTATCCTTTATCTTCTCAGCCTTAACCAATATAGGAGCCATTAACAAAAAGAGTGAGACAGCAAAAATTCTCGTTCTTAACAATCCTGAATTCTTCATATTTTTTTCATTTGAGGTTATTTTAATAATCGCTTATTTTAATGATTATCAATCAATAAGAGTAATACCCTTACAATTACTTTTTTATTCAAACCTTTCTATCACCCGACCTCCCCTAACCCCTCGAGAGGAGTGGAAAAGAGGCGAAAGGAGAAGAAGTGATTCGGTAAAGTGCTGATTTTTATTACAATGCAAATTCAATTTCTCCTCCCGAGGGAGATTTAGAGAGGTCAATAATGATACATTTAATTTCTCCACGGACATTATTTAGCTGTCTAAATTCTAAAATATTCTCATTTATTGTTCGGTAATCAGATTCCGGTCTCGTAACGCCTTTACGCCATTTTGCCAGGGACCTCCTGCGCCCCAAATGTAATATGAGAAATACATGGTACTTTTCTGATAAATCGGGATCCATGGCTGGAACTCGGTATAATAATAATGGGCATCCCCGTTTGAAGGATGATTCATCCACATGTGCAGGAACAACGGTTCTGTAACAGGATAGGCTCCGACAAAGCTGATGTCTTCTTTTGTATCATAACCTGCATTCCAACCCTCTTTAAGGAAAAATAATCGGCCGTAGTATTTTTCCTGCATCATCCGGTATTCGTGCAATCCGTCTTTTTCGGGAACTGTGAATACATCTTCGGGTCCATGGCTTGCACCAAGTTCAAGAATGGGTTGCGGGCCGATCACATTGGCCTCCGGATTTTTAAAAGTAAGCACAAACTGAATTTCCAGCAATGGAGAGTTCCCATAAAGTGTAAATGTTTTTTCGAGTTTATTGCCGAAGTAGTCGGCTGTCATTTTTATCCGAACATAATCACCCTCTTTTTTAACGATCTCAACATCATATACCTTATGGGTTTCCATACTGCCCTGACCCAGAAAATCCTCAAATCCTCCGTAAGGATAGTAACCCCGCTTCCTGAATGCCCGTTTATCGTCGTTGGCTTTATCAGGCCAGAGCTTAAACAACAGGTTATCGTGCCTCGATTTTACAATATATTCGATTACACGGGCTCCTGTCGAAAGGAGTGTAACCTGAACGCTGTCATTTTCCATCCTATATTCCATGACTCCGTCGCTGTTCAGATCTATTGGATACAAATATGGTGCACCCTCAGCTTTTCCAACTCCTAACTGGCTGATATTCTCAAGTCCGAGAGCCGATACTCTTACCTTATAGCTTCCCGCAGGGACATTCAGATCGAATGACATATTCTTAAATGTAGCTGTTCCGGTTGTACATGTTTGTGAACTGCTGCTGACAACCTTCTTCAGGTTATCTTTATCCAGTACCTCAACTTTCACAGGAAATGCAGCTTTGTTCGAAAAATTATGAATCGTTACAGGATAAGAGACCTTGGGCGTATGTCCATAAAGCAGCTGTTGAACAGAAATCGCCCTGGGAAGATCAAGCATCGAAAGGGTGCTTTTTTTATTCGTTCCCCATTTAAAATGCAAGGCGATCGGGTTTGTTTTTCCCATTGCTGTTGACTGGGGATTGATCAGAAATTGCAGGGTTTTGGAGGTATTAGCAGGAATATTCACCTGGGCAGTCAAGGCTCCTGTGATTTTCAATTCAGGTGGAAGCACAACCTCCAGCGTTCCTGCAAGTGGATGGGGGTAGGTAT
>CAIOOC010000181.1 GCA_903859795.1 uncultured Bacteroidia bacterium | reverse complement strand
TGCGCAGATCTATTTCATCAGTACTGAAAAGAGCTTTTTTGAGTTCTTTCATAAAAGCATTTTTCGAATCTGTGGCGAGATTGACTTTCGTTATTCCCCTTTGTATTGCATTTCGAAGCATCTGATCGGGTATTCCTGAACCACCGTGCAGAACCAGTGGTATTGGAGTAATTGCAGCTATCCTGCTTAACCTTTCCAGGTCAAGTTTGGGCTCTTCTTTATAAAAACCATGGGCAGTTCCAATGGCAACAGCAAGGGAATCTACGTTTGTGGCAGCAATAAAATCATATGCCTGCTGCGGAGAGGTAAATCCGTCATTGTCGCCCTCCTGCCCAAGTTTGGGAATAAATCCAAGTTCGGCTTCAACATGGGCCCCATACAAGGCAGCCATTTCAACAACCTGACGTGTGATCCTGATATTTTCATCAATCGGTTTTTCGCTCCCATCAATCATAACACTGTCAAATCCTGCCTTAAGACAAGCTTCTGCAATTTCAGGTGACCCCCCGTGATCGAGATGAAGCCACCCTTCAACCTCATACTGTTCCATCGCTGCCCGTGCAAGTTTTGTGGCAACATGAAGACCCAGATACCTGATCGAACTTTCTGATAGCTGAAGCATAATCGGTTCATTCAGCTCATGCGCAGCCTGCAGAATCCCTGACAGCGTTTCGAAATTGTAAAAATTTGCTGCAAGGATCGCCCTGCCTTCCGATTTGTATTGGTAGAGTTTTTGTTTTATGTTCATTGCCGTTTGTTTTTCATATTGACATTTTGAAATGTTCAGACGCGATTTTTTTTATCTCCGAAAGACTTTCGAATGCTCCGGTTCCACCTGGCCGCGTGGTCGAAACGGCTCCGGTAAGAGCACCGTATTCGAGACATCTTTCAAGAGATTGACCATTTAGAAACGAATAGATTAAACCCGCATTGAAACTATCACCAGCACCGATACAATCAACGACCTCCGAATTCAGAAAAGCCGGTTGATGGATTAGCTTTCCACCTTTCCATCCGTAAGCTCCTTTTGAACCATCCTTTATAATCAGAGTAATGGCTGGTGCCATTTTCTCAACTTTCCTGATACCCTCATCAAGTGATTTGGCGCTTGTCAGATTAAGAAATTCGACCATATTAGGCATGAAAATATCGAGAGAGGGCAGTAGTGTACCCAGGTTCAGTATCCATTTCTCTGCCGGATCCCATTGAGGATCAAGAGAGGTTGTCAGCCCCATGGATTTTGCTTTGGCAAATAATTCAGGAAGACTTCCGATGATACCTGGTTGAAGGAAAACTGAAGAAAAGTGCAGGTGACGGGCAGATGAGAGAAAAGTGAAATCAATATCTGCAAGCTTAAGGTCTTCCATAGCCCCAGGGTATGTTACCATTGCCCGATCCTGATCGTAATTAAGCACAATCGTTGCACCGGTGTTAAGAGCAATCGATTGCATTATTTGCGAAGTGTCAACCCCTTTTGAACCGAGGCTGTTTAACACTACGGAAGCAAACCCGTCTTTGCCGATTTTACCGATGAATGCCACAGCCAAACCCAGAATGCTCAGATTACTTGCAAAAATCGCTGCCGAGCTCCCAAGTGTAAGATTCATACTTTTAGCCAGAATCTCTTTCCCTATTTCGGGCATTTGTTCAATACGGTTCAGGATAAGATCCACATTGAGTTCTCCAATTACAACAACATCAGGGTTAACTTTCATTTCCATTCTTTTCCTCTGTTTTAAAGTAAATCGTTAAGATTTTTAAGGTTAAATGCCGCAAAGTATTTATCCATAGCACACTCAATTTTGGAAAGGACAATCTCCTCTGCCAGCACACCCAAATTGGCAAGATTGGCGTAGAGTTGCGCCCTTGTAGCCAGAACCTCATCATTTTGCCAGATATACCTGCATCCTGTACTGATCAGCCATTCCTGCCTGTCTGCCGCTATGGTTTCAAAATTCTCGGAATCTTCACCAGGTTGAAGCCATTTCTTCCATCGTCCTGATGCAACAACAGAATTATGTAAAGTTGTCCCAACGTCGGAACAGCGTGCAATTTTGTCTTCTGAGAAATATTTTTTTTCAAGTTTTTCCAGTTCCATCAATCCATAATACTCCGTTATTGTAAATTCAGGTCCAACATTGGCTGCTCCCATGCCCGAAAGTGGATAGGCCTCGGGATTTGTTACTCCGTCTGAATAATGTCCCTTAATTACACTTCCGTATTCACGGGCCACTTCAGTGAGTTCCATCGCAGTTTCCGGATCGAAAGTGGTTGTATGTAAATCTGTTCCAACTTTTCCAACCACAAAACACGGCCAGATATCAGTTAAGCCGCGTAGAGCCAGACCGCTTTTTAACAGATCAAGAAACTTGTGGAAAGTTGTCAAATCAGCGAGCCCTCCATGTACCTCTTCTGTGCCAACTTCATATGCAATCCGGGGATAATTTCCGGCTTTACGAAAGTTCTCCGTATGTTCAATCAGATCGAGTGTTCGGGTAGCTACGGTTTCAATGGAAATGGTTTTACCTGCCGGAAGAGTTATGTCGATGGTTGGATCAACATGTACCAGGTCAAAGCCAGCTTCAACTGATGCTTCAAACGATTTCTTTACAGCTGAAAACGATTCCTCAAAACTCCATTTCTCCCTGCAATGAAGATCCTTAAGCCAGGGTCCACCATGATCAACTGCGACAATAACCGGAACTTTTACATTCATCCGGTCGGCTTCGAGCTTAATGGTATTGAAAAATTCCTTCTGGTTGAGGTTTGTATAGCCCCTGTCGATATCCACCTGATTAAGCGTAGTTGCAAAATTGAGCGGACTGTTCCACCGCTTTGCAGAACGTAATGCAGCCTTTATAACCGAAATTGAGTTGGGACATGCAGCAAAGATGGTCCTTCGTATTCCGTCCTGACGTGAAAGTTCATCTATCCTGCGTAGGATAAAATCCATCAATGGAACATTTAGAGCTATCGCCTTATTTCGTATAATTTGATTCATTAATTCTGCTTATTAAAGGGATATATTACAACTCCCTTAACTACCCGGGTAATTGCACCGCTAACAGAGGGCATATCTGGATTAAGCCCCAGTTGTAGCGATTTATAAAATCCGATCAGCTGTGCAGGAATTATAAAACAAACAGGTAAAAACTCTTCGTCGAGGCGGAACGCTGTGTCGGATAAAACAAACGTTTTATCAAGCTGACTCATCAGTGTGTCACTTTCCATAAGCCCAACAATGCATAGTGGCTTTTGCCCGTCATTAAGCGAATCAATCAGATCTGCTTCATAGGATGTTACATAAGGTTGATTTGAGAAAAGCAGAAACACCAGCGTATCCTTATTGATTACCGCTTTAGGTCCATGTCTGAATCCAAGGAATGAATCTTTTTTGCATATGATCTGGCCATCAGAGAGCTCCTGAACCTTCAGGTGAGATTCGGTTGCAGTCCCAAATAAAGGTCCCGAGCCAAGAAATATAACCCTTTTAAAGTTCATTTCAGCAAGTTCCCTGAATTGGTAGGAATAATCAAGCAGTTTGTGCCCATACTGACACAATACCTCAACCTGATTTTCAAGCGACTCAATTTCCATTATCCGGGCAATCAGTAATCCGGACAGCAGCATTCCGGAATAACTGCCGATCATCGCTAATCCTTTATCATTTGATTCGGCGGGTAATAAAAAGATATATTTCGAGAATTTGGTCTCGTATCGTGCCAGTGCTCCGGACGAATCACAGGTGATGATTAAGTGGAACACTTTTGTGCAAATCTGATCGACAATCCTTGTTGCAGCCACGCTTTCGGGACTATCGCCGGAGCGTGCAAACGAAATAAGTAATACAGGCGCATCCGGATTTAGGAAATCAAATGGATGGGTAACCATATCGGTGGTTGAAATGGCCGTAGTATGTCTTTTAAAATTCCTGTTGTAACTTCCTGAAAGAGACAATCCGATAAATGCGCTTGTCCCTGCACCGGTAAGGATAATATGAAGGTCCTGGTTTGATGTGGCTATCTTTAAAAAGTCTTCTATCGATCGTTTCTCCAGCAAAACCTGTTCATATATTTTTTTCCACAAAGCGGGTTGTTCCCAGATCTCTTTTTCTGTATGAACCATTCCGTTTTCAATCTGGTCTGGTTCTGAAAAATTCAAACTATTCATGGCATTAAATTGAAATTAGTCTTTCGTTTGCTTTCGCTACAAATATAAATATTTATTTTAACCTTTCACAAATTTATTTATATTTTTTTTAACCTTTTCTTTTAGATAATTTTCGCTTCATATTCTTTATTTATTACTTTTGTTGTGATATATATGTAATTAAGATGAATTTAGTACTTAAAAGTGAAACTTATGGCAACCGTTAATCAGCATAATACGGTCGAAAGAAGGATGAAGATCATGCAGATGTTATCAACGCAGGACCAGGTTCAGGTGAATGTACTGAGCAAGGAATTCGGGGTTAGCGAGGTTACCATCCGAAACGATCTCGAGCAGCTTGAAGGTAAAAAGCTACTGATTCGTGCACGGGGTGGGGCTATGAGCATAAATCAGACAGTAAGTTTTGATCAGCATCTGACCGAAAAGCACAAACTGAACATGGCGGAAAAGTCCAGGATCGGCAAAGCTGCCGCCAGACTGATTATTGACTCCGATACTGTAATTATTGATTCTGGTACTACCTCTCTTGAAATTGTCAGGAACCTGGATCCTTCTCTTCGTAATGTAACTATAATTACGAATGCCCTGAATATCGCCCATCAACTAATATCAAATCAGAGCATTAACCTGATTGTTCCCGGCGGCGTGCTGCGAAAGAATTCTCTCTCACTTATTGGCCCCCTCGCAGAAAAAAACTTCAAAAATTTCTTCGTTGACAAAGTATTTCTGGGAGTTGACGGCTTTGATACCTTGAACGGTATATCTACTCCAAACCTCGATGAAGCCTACCTGAACCAGATTATGATTGAAGTGGCACGTGAAGTTATTGTTGTTACTGATTCCTCAAAGTTCCTGCGCAAAAGCCTTGCTTTTATCTGCAAACTAGACCGGATAAACACTGTAATCACCGATTCCGGGATTTTGGAGAGGGACAAAAAACGGCTGGAGGATGCAAATATCAAAGTCATGATTGCATAATGCCGTCATGTTTCTGAGAATCTCGCAATTCATTGGTGTTCTCTTTCATTTCCTTTCGATTAGTATATGCAGATGAATTCTGACAGTTATCACAATGTAGTTATGACTCCAGTTGGATTAGAAGAAAATGTAAGCCAGTAAAAATCCGATTAACTATGATTTCTAAAAAATTACTCAAATGAATAAAAAATTCCTCCTGATACTCTTGTGCTTCGTTGTAATTACGGGCAATTTAAAAGCTCAGAAAATTATCCCGTTATATGATGGAGAGATACCCAATTCCCTTCCGTATGCGATGAAAGAGATTACGCTGAACTGGGATGGTCAGTTTGGCGGGTTTCGAAGTATTTCAAAACCAACTCTCGAAATCTATCTTCCGGCAAAAGAACTGGCGAACGGATCTGCGGTAGTAATTTGTCCCGGAGGTGGTTACGGTATGGAAAGCTACCGGCTGGAAGGGCTGAATATTGCAAAGACATTTATTAAACATGGTACAGCTGCCTTTATATTAAAATACAGGCTGCCTTCCGATTCTATCATGCCTGATAAATCGATAGGTCCGTTGCAGGATGCCCAACAGGCGGTTAAAGTGGTGCGACAGCAGGCTGCAGAATGGAATATTAATTCAAATATGATTGGAATCATGGGCTTTTCAGCAGGTGGCCACCTGGCTTCATCCGAAGGAACCCATTTTAATACCTATTTGATTCCCAACGAAGAGCATATCAGCGTTCGCCCTGATTTCATGATACTGGTTTATCCGGTTATTTCGATGACAGATCAACTGACCCATACCGGCTCCAGAAAAAATTTACTTGGAGAAAACCCTTCAAACGAAAAAATTTCATTTTTCTCAAACGAACTTCAGGTTACCGACCAAACGCCGCCAACCTATTTAACCCATACAGGCGATGATAATGTA
>CAIOOC010000180.1 GCA_903859795.1 uncultured Bacteroidia bacterium | reverse complement strand
CTCCATATAGTGACGATTCCGGAGACATTCTTTCAAAAATCATGGAACACAATGGTGTTGTTACAAATGAAGCAATATTGCACAGGAAAGAGGAGAATTATTTTCCTGAGGAACCTGCAATCTCTTCGTTAGCCGCTGCTGAGTTGTTACCTGAAGCGTCTGAAATATTACCTGAAACACCTGAATTAATGCCTGAATTGGCTGAGGAAATAATGCCTGAAATGGCTGAAATGTCATTGTTTGAGCTGTATATGCCTGAGGAAGATGATGATATGTTTACTCTTTTATCCTCTGAGGATGATCTTAATGAAAATCAGCAACATTCTGAACATTTGACGATTGAGGCAGGATCACCTTCCGGTTCCGGAAAGAGTTCATTGCTCGAATTCGATTTTGAAGAAATACAGCAGGATTCACCTCTCTATACAGATGAATTAATTTCTGAAACAAATCTCAAATCAGTATCAATAGCCGAATGCCTGGGGGAGCCGGTAAAGGAAGATTCCCTTAAAATGAAAAAAGGGAAGAAAAAGGCGTTTAGCTCCGAAAATATTGTCATCCCGCAGACTGTTCGAAAGAGCAAAGTTTATAGTTTGTCGGGATTTGAAGAATTACGTAATCTTCTGATTCCGGTGAAATATCATGATCTAAAATCTGCAGAAAATTCGAAATTTACGGAAAAGAAGATTGATTCCGAAAAACACAATTCAAAAAAGGCAAATGACAATGATACCGGAAATAAGGCAAAAGGATCAGAAAAGGGTGATCTTTTTCTGAATGATGCAATCCGTCAATTACCGGTTGATGACTATTCATCACTATTCAATTGATTTCTGTTTATAATACTAAATTTATTTTACAAAAAAACTGATAACGAATTCCTTACCAAGAAATTATAAAAAGTCATTTATGAAAAGATCTTATGTTTTTCCAAGTGTTTACGAAGAAACCACAGTTGATTTTGCGAAAGTAGCCGCAAATTTCATTGAGGGGATGAAAATCAACAACTTTAATCAACGCAATTATCTGATTGGTAACATGGCATTAACTGAAGGTAATGCCCCCCATAAATTTCTGAACAGTTCTGCTCAGGATCTTGATTACCAGCTTATGGCACTCACGGCTCTCATCATTGCAGCTCAGGGTACCGATAATAAAATGGTTATTACCACAGGATTTCCCTTTATAACACACGCTATCTATAAAAAAGGGGCCCGCGATTTTTATCTGGGAAAACATCAGGTTAGTTTTGACACACGGACATTTGGTGGCACAGGTGTTGAGAATATCAGTGTGAATGTTTCTGCATTCGATGTAATGACAGAGATTGATGGTTGCATTAAAGCAATTCGCAAAGGAGCAATGGCTGAAACGCAGAATTTTTTTATTGGAAGTCTCGGATTTGGCACATTCGAATTAGCCCTCTCCACCCCATCAGGTATTATCCAGCGTACTGCCCACAGCGAAAAGGGGATCAACTATGCAGTTAATATTCTTGAGACTGAGATTGAAAAACAATATTACCTGAATATGCTTACCGGCCAACAGATCGAACGGGCCTTTCAGCGCGGGTTCTTTCTGATTAACCGTCGTAAAGTGGATGTTATTGAGATGCGTAAACGTGCCCTGACAAGCTATTATAATGAAGTTATTTCTCCGGCAATGCGTAAAAAATTCTCTGATGAGGATTTCTCCAGAACAAGTAAAATATATCTGGTGGGTGGCGGAGCAATGTACACTGAACTGGTTGCATTATTTAAGGAGGAGTTTCAGGATATACTTGAAGTTATCGTTTATCCGGAACCTTATCTTTGTGCAAGCGAAGGCTATTGTCTGAATTCCGTATCGATGGTTCCGGCAACCAACAGCCTGGAAATTAAAGAAAATGTAACTTTCGTGGGAATTGACTTAGGTAACTCCAATACTGTAGTTACTATTTACAATGAAACAGAATAGACGCAAGATAAAGCTCTGATAAATAGCATATTGCTTGTTTTAATCAAAAAAAGGTTTATTGAATTTTCAATAAGCCTTTTTTGTGATCTGTATCATACTTCGATTTATTTCTCGGTATACCCAACGGCAAATTCAATTACGCACATATAGTTGTATGCCTTATGACTTCCAAATGAAACACCGGCTTTTCTGAAACGCGGTTCGAAAATACTCATGCGATGTCCGCGACTAGCGACTCCGTCATCAACAATCAATGCCATTACAATTCTTCGGGCATTATTATTCCCGTAATCAATATTTTCGGAGCACGATCCATTCCATGTTCCGTATCGGCTGATTCGCTCGGCAAACGTGCTGCCATCTCTTCCCTGATGACCGGTCTGAGTGGTTGTCTCCTGCATCCGGACCATATCGTTTGCCCCTTTGCTCATCCCCTTGGATGCGGATACACCCACTAATGGTTTTTGATTTTTCAGAAACCGGATTGCCTCATTTACAGCATTTCTCCCTTCCTGAGTTATTATTATTGTCTTTCCAGGCTCATGAACCTCATGCCCGACAAAGAAGGAAGAATAGGAGGCTAAAAATTCAGCATAAATTTTTGGTTTTGTTCTTGCAAGGTTGAGTTCTTCAATAACCTCACGTTCCAAATCGGATAGGTAGGAGGGATTTGCCTCTTTGCTTAATGGAATATTTAACACGAACGGGGAAGCAAAAGATGATAAAAGGATGCATATCAGTAGTAAAGTTGTGTATATAAAGTGTTTTTTCATCCTGGTCAAATAGAATATAACGATTTTTAATTGCAATAATTATGCCGCAAACCTTCAAACAAAAAGATCTGAATATTGCCGGACAAAAATAGCAAAACCATTTTATGTTATTTAATTTTAAATTAACATCCCTTTTAGTCACTATTAAAATTTAAACTTTTACCTTTGTCATTCGATTTTATACAATAGCTATTTTGTTATGAATGAGAAACATATG
>CAIOOC010000179.1 GCA_903859795.1 uncultured Bacteroidia bacterium | reverse complement strand
TCAATATCTTTCGCTGTAAATATAGAAAGATATGAGTTCAATACTGGCTTGTCCTGATTATGCTGCGGGGTTATTGAACCTTGTTGGAAGCATGAAATCATTTGTCATTCAATCTGATAGTGAAGTTGCTTTTATACTGCAGAAGGGTGAGACAGTAATTTTGGATGAGAAATATATGCCTGTACATACCCCTTACAATGGGGCAGAGGTCAGCCTCGTCGAGATTGATCTTCGTTCAGTGCTTGAACGGTTATTGGATATTGTGATTCCTGAACCATCAACAACTGTCGTTGAGCAGACTAATGGGGTTGCTGATTTTACAGCCAGCATCGATACCCTGACCCCCATTGTATTTCGGGTACTCAAGGGAGGCGTTGCAGAATTGAATTTACTGGAGGCAACACCCTGGATTGAATATCATTGGCTTACGTGGCAACCACAAACGAAGTTTATCCTTCAACAGGCTCCCGAGTGGCTGGGTATTTACCCACTTCATGCAGGTAATGTGATGATAACTGCCTATTTTACAGATGGAACAAGTTATACCGGTGTTTATGCCAGTCTGGAAGCAGCAAAGCTTTACAGCATAAATACCAGTTGGAGTGAGGTTTCAGAATGGCTACCTGGTGATGCCGGCAGTGGAAGCGGCGAAGGAGATCCGGTCGGGTATGGACAACAGGCTGTCTGGGATGTGTGGTTTGCTGTTGGTGGTGTTCAAAAGACTCCGGTTCAGAGGTACCAGTTAAGACCTTCTACCGATGAAGAGCATTTGTTTGTCTGGGTGAATACCGTTGGCGGTGTTGACTGCTTTTCATTTTCAGGTTACCTCGAAGAAGATGAAAAGCTGGATCAGAAAAACCTCTTGTATGACAATGACACGATTGGTGAATATGATCTGCGAAAACCCCGGGAATACAGGCAATCCACAGGATATTTGGGCCAACAGGAAAGTTTTTGGATCAAGGATTTCTTTTATTCAAGAAAGAAATACAGGGTACGTCCTGATGGCTCATTTGGTAATTTGTTCGGTATTAAATCCATAGCTGTACTGAGTTCAAAGATCATCAGTAGCAGCGAATCGGATGAGTTTAATTATGAGTTCACCTACAGGCTGGGAAGCGATGAACAACTTCTTAACCTGGACCGGACAATTACCACGTTACCTGCGCCAGTGGGGTTGAACGCTTTTTTTTTGACTGATTTACTCAGTAGTTTAACTGAGGCATCTTACCACGAAGCATTACTGATGGCCGTCCAGTCACCTTATGCGATTGGGTGGCAGAAGCTCAGTATGGCAGAGCTGTGGGGTGGGGGATTGCCGTTTCATGTTGACGGAACGACGATCCGGATCATCAATGGCCGTTTGGTTGCTTACGGTGGTATCGGAGGTGGTGATATTTCGTACATCGACCTGATTAAAAGTTACCTTGACAGTTTGAACATTTCCTACAATGATTCACAAACCATCCTGATTAGCGGAGCGATGCTATGGGTGAGTGGCCTTACTTATACTTCAACGGACACGGTTGTGTATAAGATTATGGGGCAACGGTATACGGCGGTAAAGACTACCCTTACCCTTGAAGCTGCTGATCCCAACCTTTCACGGATTGATATATTTTATGCTGATCAATACAGCAATATTGGCATTTTAACAGGTACGCCGGCCTTAAACCCATTAAAGCCGGAACTACCGGAAACTGAGGTGGAAGTAGGATCGGTTTTAATCGGCCCGGGAGCATTAACCCCAGGCAATGCGGACGTTGAAAAGGTTTATGACGAGCATACCCCGGATGAATGGACCCCAACAGAGGTACATGATCCCGATTTGCTGATTGATTTGGATTGTCTGGTTGAACCCTTATCCGGCAGCAAAAGGATACAGGTATCTATGGAAGCGACAATTGGCCAGGCTGATCATAAGGTTGGGGAAGCTTATCACGGTGGGATCATATTTAAAATTCTTAGTCCTACTACCGGTTTAATTGCGGCTGTTGAAGATACTGCCCTTGATGTTTTTTACGAACGGTTATCGGGCGGTGCTCCGTATGCAACAGGAGCGAATGGCATTGCGATCGGCACTGGCAAGGTCAATTCTGATTTGTTGTTGGCTCATCCAAGAGCTAAAGATCAGGCTGTTAAATATTGTAATGATTTAATTGTCAACTCATACGATGACTGGTATTTGCCATCAGAGCAGGAATTGTACACAATGTATGTCAACCGGTTTTTGATTGGCAATTTTGCCACAAAAACCTATTGGTCGAGTACCGAAGTGACAGGGGCATCAGACTGGCAAAAGGCGCGTTGCCTGCAATTTTCAGATGGGACCATATTTACCAGGGATAAAAACAATGCCTTTTGTGTAAGGGCCATACGAACGTACAATGACCTGACTGATCCGCCGGACCCGGGTGCTGATTCTTACCTAACGTGCGAGAATACGGTTTTAAGTTTCGTCTCTGTAGATCCGGTGGCTGTACGTGATGGAATTTTAAGTCTGAATATCAAAAGCTCACTGCCCTGGCGTGATGATTCAATGCTGCGAATTGAATCCTATCTGGGGAATCTCAGAACAGGGAGTGTATCCATGTCGCGGTTTACCAATATGTTTTCTTACCGTCCGGGTGATAATAC
>CAIOOC010000178.1 GCA_903859795.1 uncultured Bacteroidia bacterium | reverse complement strand
TGAACAATCCCTGCTCTACCATAGTTTTAAGATCTTTATTTGTGGCGCAGATAACCCTGAAATCGGAGCTGATCTCTTTGTTCCCGCCAACACGCATGAATGTTTTTGACTCCAGAACGCGCAACAGCTCCACCTGCATTTTGGATGAGATAGTTGCAATTTCATCCAGAAAGATGGATCCACTATCAGCCATTTCAAATCTCCCTTTCCGATTGTACATTGCACCGGTAAAGGCCCCTTTTTCGTGACCGAATAACTCACTTTCAAGCAGGCTCTCTGTCAATGCCCCGCAATGAACACTGACAAAAGGGAAAAATTTCCTCGGTGAATTGGAATGGATTGCACGCGCCACAAGCTCTTTGCCTGTGCCGCTTTCACCAGTGATAATAACGGAAGAGTTAGTTTGGGCCACACTTTCAACCTCATGCAACAACTCCTTCATTGAATCGCTTGTTCCGATCAGGTCTTCTACATTTTCAAGAGTAATCACCTTTTTTTTGAGACTTTCATTCTCATCTTCCAGTGATATTTGTTTGGTTGCATTCCGGATCAAATGGGTCAAATCATCAGGGTCAAATGGTTTTGTTACGTAATCATATGCCCCGTCTTTAAGAGCCTTGACGGCAGTATCTACGGTGGCAAAGGCAGTCATTACAATTACTATTGCTTCAGGCTTAATTGCTTTTATCCTGCGAAGCATTTCCAACCCGTCCATTCCCGGCATTTTAATATCTGCCAGTATAATGTCATAGTGATCAGATTCAAGTAATGATAACGCTTTTCTGGCATGTTCGGCAGTTTCAACCCTGAAACCATCTTCAATAAACCAGTTGTACAATGAATCCCTTACAGACTCTTCATCGTCAACAATTAAGATTGAAATTTTCTTCATATTATACGATTCTCCTTAATTTTTTATCAGCGGTAACGTTACCGACAGGATTGTACCGTTTCCTAATACTGATTTTACCTGTATTTTTCCTTTATGGTTTTGTACAATGCCATGAACAATTGACAGGCCCAGTCCAATACCACTGGCACTTCGTTTGGTTGAAAAGAAAGGTTCGAAAATATGTGGGATATCTTCATCAGCTATACCCTGGCCATTATCGGCTATTTCAAATGTAACGTTTTCATCATCAGGATTATGAGATCTTATTGAAATTTCCCCATTTTCAAGAACCGCTTCCGAGGCATTTACAATCAATGCGACACATGCTTGTTTAATCTGATTGGGATTGCAATAAATTAAATCGGATTCGGCTTTTAAATCTGTTGTAAACCGGATATTTGCCATTTTTATCGGATGCGACATTAACTCATACGTTTCCTGAAGGGTTTCCTGCAAATGCTTAGGTTCAAAATCATTCTGATCCTTTCTTGAAAAGTCAAGTAAACCCTTTACAATATCGCCGCATCGTTTGGTTTCATTTTCAATCAGCTTAAGATGTTTAAGCATGGAATCCCTTTTAGAAGGATATAATTCGGGATTGCTAACCTGTTTATATAGTAACTTGGTGTAAATCAGTATTCCCGATAATGGATTGTTTATTTCGTGAGCGACGGATGAGGATAATTTTCCTAATGAAGCCAACCTTTCGACATGTATCAGCTCATGCTGAGCAGCGCCCAGTTCCTCAGATTTTTTCTGAACCTTGTATTCAAGCTGTTGAGACCAGTTTTCCAACTCAATGGATGCGGTATGCAAATTGTCGAGCATATCGTTAAAAGCCTGGGAGACCATCCTCATATCATCAAGCTGGTTGGGTTTTATCTCAACTCGTGTACTTTTGTCCCCGTTTGCCACAGCGATACTTACATTTATCAGTGCATTCAATGGATCTTTGATCTTTTTTCGTGTAAAGAACAGCAGAACAAGAACGAAAATGGCTGTTGCAAAGATTGCCAGCAGAAAAAACTCTGAGGAGGATTTTTGGATTACGGCATCCTGTGCCTCAAGTGGAATTTTGATAACTAAAGACCCAAGTAGCACATCTGACTCCTTATGTGCATGACACGAGCTTGTTGAACACGATTTTTCGTTTAGAATAGGTGATTTGATCAATAAATGCCTGCTTCCGTTGTCATTCACATTCATTTCACAATCGCTGTTTACATTGATTATTTTATACGATTTCTCTTTTTGCGAGAACATCGATTTAATATTGGAATGGCAGCTTTTGCAATTAGGATCACTGTGCTTTTTCTCTGTGTCGGAGGCAAACGAAGAATAGACAAGATCTTCGTTACTGTCGTACATGTTTACTTCATCAATTCCTGGAAGTGTGTTTATAACATCAAGTGTATTACGCAGAGAGCCCTTATCATTTTCAAGCATCGAATGATACAATGCTCCTTCAACTATAGAACCAATATTATTT
>CAIOOC010000177.1 GCA_903859795.1 uncultured Bacteroidia bacterium | reverse complement strand
CTTTAAAATTATTATTTTGGTCCACTGTCTGAATTAATGTGATTTCACCAACTAAATTAAACGATTATGTTTTCTACCAAACTAAATCCGCTATGGCGGGTAAGCTCGATATTTCTTGTTGGAATTTCGCTCTCCATTGGCTGGGGGATAAGAGGAAATTTTGGTCACGAATATGGTGCTGAATTTGCCGGATGTCTTGCAGCTATCACTGCGGCTCTGTTATCGGGCAGGGAGGACTGGCGTAACAGAATCCCCTATTTTGCTTTTTTCGGCGCACTTGGCTGGGGTTTTGGAGCTTCACAGTCCTACATGCAGGTACTTTCCTATACTGAGAGTGGACATACTGTAACTCAGTGGTATGGATATATGGCTGTTTTTTTTATCGGATTTATGTGGGCCGCTCTTGGGGCAGCTGGGACAGCGTTTGCAGCTGTGGCTCCCAGGGAAAGGATTGTGAACATCTTCAAACCTTTTCTTTTTATTTTGGGAGCTTCAATTACATTATCCCTTATCGAAGACCCGGTTGCCCATTGGATGCAGACAGGAACTCAATTTGACAGCACCTGGTCTCGGCATAAAAATCCATTGTACTGGTTTGATGCTTACTATCTGCATGCATTTTTTGCACTTTTAGGATCAGGGATTTATGATTTGTACGAACGACACGGCAAACGCGACAGGTTATATCTCCCATTGTTTGCAACAGGCGGTGCCCTTGCAGGCTGGCTTATTCAGGCACTTCTGAGGGCGGCAGGTCTTGAAAACAGGTTGGCGTCGGCCCTTACCTATCCCCAGGGTGATCCGACATTTATTAATCCGGCAACTGGAAAGCCTGCCTTTGATCCTTCAAATTTTTTGAATAACTGGCCCCAATGGTTTGGTGATTTCCCGCAGCATATAGGTTGGTTAGTCGGTTTGGTCGTCGGAATAACAGCATATTTTGTCCTTTTTGGTAAATTCAGAAATGGTTCATCATTATTCGTCTATATGGCCGGTGGCTGGCTGGTGTCATTCTTGGCACTCCCGGTTCTTGGAGGGATTTTCTTTGCTGACTATGGTGGAATCCGGATGACACCTCCGCGCTCAGATGATTGGTCAGGGATTCTAGGTGTTTTTATTGGTACAAGTATATGGATGTGGCGTAACAAACTTAAACCGGTAGCCGTTGCTTCGCTTATCGGAGGGATTATTGGGGGACTTGGATTTTCCGGAATACAGTGGATCAAACATTTAATGTTGTCATTTGGAAGCCCGCGTATCTTAGGTTATAAAGGAATACTTCCCGGAAGTGAAGAATATATTAGGATCACTTCGGCATGGGGAAGATGGCAGGGACAAAACTGGCATAGTTTCCTTGAACAGAGTTATGGATTTGTAAATGGGATAGCCATTGCTGTCGCACTTGCATTTATCGCTTCGAGGATTAAAATTCATAACGATGATGAAAAACTCGCGGGTCAACCAACTGGGCGATGGACAAGAGCGTTCTCTGTGCTGATGATCTTAATGGGCCTAACCTATTTAAATATGGTTAAAAACGTAGATGTATGGAGCAGTCAACTGAACCAGAGCATCTGGACACAAACCATTGCTAACACTGACGGAACAACCCAAATTGCTCCTGCAGTATGGGATTTCCCATATATCGGAAGATTGCCAGGAATCGATTTTCTAAATATGACCCCCGAAAACTGGTTTACCTTTACCTGGATACTATTAACTGTTGCTACTATCATTATCGTCATTCGTCACTACAAAACACCTCTCTCCATTATCCCTAAAAATTCGTTGGGTAAAGGACAGATAATATTTCTGATTCTCCTTTGGATAATGGTCGTGGCCAACTTCGAAAGGGCATTAACAGGTTGGGGACCCAGCCGGCTGCTTACCGAGTGGGTGATCTTTCTAAATGCCATTATTGCCACAGTACTTGTCCTTTTGCTTCCCCGTGATCAGGAAACAGTTATCATTATCGAGGAAGAACATTATCGCCCAATTTACAAACGACTATGGATTAAAGCTGTTCTGGCGATGGTACTATCAAGTGTACTATTTCTTGTAACAAACAGGATGATTTATCATTATCCGGAATATGATAAACTTAATCATTCGCAGCAACATACCCGTTTTGGACCTGATGCGAGCTGGAGAACAAAGCCCAATCTGAAGAATGCAGAAGAGCATCGATAGATTTTAAGTGATTGACCGGGTGACTGTTCAAGAATTGGAGGGTCACCCGGTCAATAAACAGACTTTAGAGTTCATTCAACTCTTCCCGGTTTCCGTCTGTTCGCACCAGGATTACCCGTAATATCATCACCAAGATCTTCCCGTGCCTCCCGGGCCATCTTTTTCAAATCGGATACAACTTCGGGATAAAAGTCCATGACGTTATATCGTTCACCCGGGTCACGGCGTAAGTCGTATAATGCCTCCGGAAAGTTGAAATTTTCATTTACCAGCCCGGGAAGTCCGTCCCGTCCGGGTTTGAACCCTTCGTAGGTTCGGCCAGGATGTGGAAAAATAAGCTTCCAGGTTCCGTCACTTACTGCCTCCAGACTATTTTTACGATAATAATAATAAAAAGATTTTCGCGGATTTGCATTTGCATCTCCCTTCATTAATGACAGAATATTGACCCCGTCAATCTTTTTTTGAGGAAGTAAGGCACCTGCAATTGACGCCAAAGTAGGTAAAATATCGATCCCTGAAACCAGTTTATTGCAAACAAAACCCTGAGGAATTGTCCCTTTCCATCTCATCAGGCAAGGGACACGCTGCCCTCCTTCGAAAGATGTTCCTTTTCCTTCACGCAGACCACCGGTACTCCCGGCATGGTTCCCATAGTTTATCCAGGGGCCATTATCGGAGGTAAAGATTACCAGCGTATTTTCTTCAATATTTAAATCTTTTAATGTTTTAAAGATCTGCCCCATGCTCCAGTCAATCTCCATCATCACATCACCATAGAGACCTTGTTTGGATTTTCCCCTGAATCTGTCAGAAACAGCAAGAGGAACATGGGGAAGGGGATGGGCCAGGTAGAGAAAGAAAGGATTTTTATAATTTTTCTTTATAAACTCGACTGCTCTTTCTGTAAATTGAGTTGTAAACTGTGTGTTATCAGGGTTTGTACTTATTGTCTGATCCCCTTCGATGAGCGGCAGTGGCGGGTAATATTTCCCGGCTGTAGGATGGTTTGGGCTCATGTCGTGCGAATATGGGATTCCATAAAATTCGTCGAATCCATGTTGTTTAGGCAGAAACTGAGGCTGGCAACCTAAATGCCATTTCCCAAATGCACCAGTGACATACCCTCTTTTCTGTAATATTTGGGCTATGGTCTCTTCTTCATCGCTTATACCTGTTTTGGCGGTGTGGTCCAGTGCACCACTAAACCCAATTCTGTTCGGATAGCATCCGGTCAATAACCCGGCACGTGAAGCACTACATACCGCCTGCGGTGAATAGTAATGGGAGAAAAATACCCCTTCACCGGCCATCCGGTCTATATTTGGTGTTGCGTAACCGGATGCTCCTGTGATTGTCAGGTCACCATAACCCATATCGTCAAGGTATACAAGAACAATATTTACAGGTTTGGCTGTTTGATCAGCCCTTGCGTTCTGGAATATCAATAGCAGAACTATTGCGATTGAATAAAAAAATAAAAACTTCATATCGTAATATTATTTTTCGATAAAATAGCTAATTCCTAGGATGTCAAGACTTTTCTTTTTAAATTCCATCCTGGCTTTAAATCCGGTCCAATCCTTTTTGTTGTTATCTGACCAGGCGATTTCTGCCAATGCAGACAGGCGGGGAAACAACTGCCTGTCGATTTGAGGTTGTGTCCTGTCGATATGCGACCAGAAATTTGCCTGAACACCTACAACCTTTTTGCTTTGCTCTGCTCCAAATCCTTCAGGAACCGGATTGAAGGAGTAAACTTTTTCAGTGGAAATATTATCATAGGGATAGTCGAAATAACAATTCGAGGTAGGAGTCATAATCATTTCATTCCCAAGTTCTGCCACCTTTTCTGGAACATCCTTTACCCATCCTCGCCAGTACATCACTGTGGCACTATGGCTTAAGCCGCCTTCTGTTATCTCATCCCAGCCAATCAATTTTTTCCCCTTACTGTTAAGGTATTTCTCAATTCGTTTTACAAACCAGCTCTGAAGTTCATTCTCATCTTTCAAACCCTGGTCAGAAATTCTTTTTTGGCATTTTGGGCACTCTTTCCAGTGTTTCTTGGGAGCTTCATCGCCTCCGATATGGACATATTCAGAAGGGAAAAGTGCAGAAACCTCATCCAGAATATTTTCAATAAATCGGAAAGTGTCTTCATTCCCGGCACAAAATATTTCATTATGGACCCCAGCCCCTTTAAAAAAAGGGTGAATTTTAGCTGTATCACCCTTGCACGAAAGCTGTGGGAATGCTGCAAATATTTCACTGCTATGGCCAGGCATCTCGATTTCAGGGACAATCTCAATATTTCGCTGCGCGGCAAAACCTATAATTTCCCTTATATCATCCTGTGAATAAAATCCCTGGTACTCATTTGGCTCTTTAAAAGACTCATGAAATTTTGAGCATATTGAAGTCAGTTCCGGATATTTTCTGATTTCCAAACGCCATCCCTGATCATCTGTTAAGTGCATATGCAAAACGTTCATTTTAAGAAATGACATTACTTCCAGATATCTTTTAATTTGTTCTTTGGAAATAAAGGTGCGGCTGCAGTCAAGCATAAGCCCGCGCCATTTAAAACGGGGATTATCCTCTATCGTGACACAGGGAATATCCCAGCTAACTCCTGTTACTATTGCCCCTCTGAGAATCTCCGGAGGTAAAAGTTGACGAATGGTTTGGATACCCCAGAATATCCCTTTTTCATCAAAGGCCATCAGGCAAATTTTATTGCTGAGAATCTCCAGATGATAACCTTCCGTTCCAAGACTTTTGAGAGACTTGTCGAGTTTGAGTTCAATAACATTCTCCTTTCCCGGTTTTAGGTTAAGCTGGAGATCAATTCCCAGTGCAGGCTCGAGATAGTTTTTCAATTGCTTTGCCCTGAATAAGAGATTTTCAGGTACAATCAGAGTTGTTGTTTTTGTAAACCTGAATGTTCCGGAAGCCGGTATTATTTTTGCAGGTTCCGGAATAATGCTCAATTTAGTCAATGCGGCAACAAAGCCTGAATTCAGAAAAAAGAGAATGATAAGTGTCAAACAGTTGAATTTCATGCGAATAGGATTCTTAAAAGATTGTGTAAAACATGTACTTTAAGGTAGTCAATTTCTGTAATAACTATAGCTTTTATTTCGATTAGCCCGAATATGGATAAATCAAAGATATGAAAAAGAGAT
>CAIOOC010000176.1 GCA_903859795.1 uncultured Bacteroidia bacterium | reverse complement strand
TTGAGGCATAATAATATAGATAAATGTTTGTATTCCTGAAAAGCCTGATGCAATACCGGCCTCATGCTGCCCGTTGTCGATATTTTGAATTGATGTCCTGAACATCTCTGAGACATAGGCACCAAAGTTTAACCCAAAGGCAATAATGGCAACCAGGTTTGCGTTAATGTTTACAGATCCAAAAATTATGTAGAAGATAATCATCAGGAGCACCAGCACCGGTGTCCCCCTGATCAGTGAGATGTAAAACCTGGCGGAGAGAGAAAGTAATTTGCTCTTCGACATTCTCATAAAACAGATCAGCGCGCCAATGAGCGTCCCTAACAGTGCCGAGAGAATCGAAATCAGGATTGTTACTTCCAACCCATCCAGGATCAGGAGATACCTCTTCTCGAGGATTATATTATTGTAAAAGCTATCTGCAACAGACTTTATAAAAGAGGGTTTATTTGGCTTAACAGATTCATTCTTATATCCTTCGATATTCTCCTTTCTCGCGATAAGACTTGTTGCCGAATCAAAATATGGATCCGAAAAATCGATCTGTTTTTTTCGCTCATCGGTGATCGCAAGGGAGCTCGTAATAAGATCTATTTTATTTGTGGAGACAGCAGCCAGCAGGCTCGCAAAATGCATATCCACAGGCACTAATTTCTTCCCAAGACTAGCCGCAAAGCGGGTGGCAAGCTCAAAGTCGAAACCGGCTATCCTTCCGTTTTTAATGAAGGCAAAAGGCACTCCCATCTCGCTTACAATACCAGTTTTAAGCTCCCCATTGGCATCACTCCCTTTAATTTCAGGCATTTCAGATAAGCGTTTGTCCATATAACGGTTCACCATATCTGCATAAATACCATTCGATTTAATTTCCACCAGAAATGCGTTGAATTGATCCCTGAGCTTTGTGTTTTCCTTGTTAAACCCGGCCCCGATCCCAATGCCGTATAGCCTTTCAATAAATATCCCAACCTCAGGATTTGATTGCAGCACCTCCGGCAGATAAACATGACCAAAAAATGCAACATCTATCTTCTTGGAATTCACTGCTATTACCAGATCTGAAAAATTCTGATACTGTAGAATTTTGGCATTGGGGAAGTGCTTTCTTGCATAAAGATCATGAATCGATCCAAGTAATACGCCAATGCGTTTATCTTTAATGTCATCCAGCTCCGTTAAATGAAGAGCTGAAGCCGATCCGGCAGTTTCAGAGATACTTTTTTCGCTGCCATTTCTCCCCTTCTGTGAATTTTCGTCAGAGCAGCCAATGAGTATAAATAATGCAAAAATGATCAGATAACGGACATAATTTTTCTTCATAATTTTAGTTCGTTTGCAAGTAAAACCCTGATGAACTGTAGTTCACAAAAATGCATGAATAATAATCACCAGGGTTCTGTGGGAGTTAAGAGCTTATAAATAAGTAAGTTAATATAAATTTAATCTCAGAAAGAATATTTTCAATTTTTTTTCTGACTATGTCAATAAAGGATCTAACAAACAAACTGAAATAAGGTTAATTTTTCTACCTTTAATTGTTGTATAAAAGTTTCGATATTTCTAATTTCTAAATATCTTTTGGAAATTAATTAGTTGAATAACAGTTAAATGATTGAAATTATTAAAAACAAATAAAACGACAGATC
>CAIOOC010000175.1 GCA_903859795.1 uncultured Bacteroidia bacterium | reverse complement strand
TGTTGTAAATTGGCCACCAATATACAGAGTGTTTCCGCTTAATGCAGAGGTGTAAACCGTTCCGTTTGTTGTCACAAAATTCGTATCGAGGATTTGCGCAAATGCAACAGTAGTAAGTAATGAAAAAGCAAGTATAAAATACACAATGCTTTTTAGTGTTTTAATTCCGGTAAAAAAGAAATGGAGGCCCTTATCAATTTTAAATACATGAAAGGATAAACACATTTTCACAGTTTTACCTCTATGAAAGAATGAATAAAATGACGTGATTTCTGATACGTGATGAGGTAATTTAATTCCCGGCTGGAGTAACAGCCCGCCGGAGTGGAAATACTAAATTTTACCAATGATAAGAAAACATAGGTATGGACTAAAAAGTTCCGAAGTATAGAGTTGACGTGAATCGCGCAAAATCTGCTGAGTTTGTAATCCCCGTGAATGTGTTGGGCTAAAGCCCGACCCAATTATTAATCCGGTTGTATTGTCCTGAAATAGGTTGACAAAAAATCAATCAGAAAGGACAAATAAATGAGCCCTGTACTTATAATCTATTCGGAAGAGTTCCGGAAACGAGTAGCCGAAGAAGTGCTCACAGGAAAGATAACGATGGCCGAAGCGGCACGGAAATACCATATAGGCGGACATGTAACAGTTGGCAGATGGGTAAAAAATTACCGAAATTGCGGATATACAGTTAAAGGAGAAGCTGCCACCATGAAAAAGAAATACCGAGAAGACACGCCGGACGGTAGATTAGCAGCCGCAGAACGAGAACTCGGGTTGTATAAACAACTGATAGAAGTATCGGATTACTTCAAAGATCCTGCGGTAAAAAAAAAGATCGCGGAGCGATTATTGAACATATATGGCGGAAAAATGGAGGAGTTGGAGACAATCGATATACCGTGGCTGAAATCTGTACTATATTCGGTATCAGCCGGCAGGCATACTACCAAGAGCGACGACGCCATAATCGACGAGTCGAGCAGGAAAGAGTCATCATTGAACGGGTTAGAAGAATGCGGGAAGTGATGCCTGCTATAGGCGGCAAAAAGATGTATTATCTGCTGCACAACAACGAAAACGCCGACGAACTTCAAGGCATTGGCAGAGACAAGTTTATGTGTCTGCTGAAAGAAAGCGGACTTGTTGTTAGGAAAGTGCGCCGCTCAAGAGCGCCGGGAACGAACTCGGCAGGCACAGAACAAGTATATCAGAATCTCAAGAAAGTTTGTCAAGTAAGTCGTTGTAACGAAGTACTCGAGAGCGATATGACGGCGATTAAGATAAATGAAGGATATAAACCGTTGTCGTTATGCATGGATATTTACTCGCGAAAGATACTGGGATGGCATCTTGGAGAAAACTGGAGTGCGGCAGAAACAGCAAAAGCGTTGTTGGAAGCAGAACAGACAAGCGAAAACGGACTGAGTGGCAGTATCCATCACAGTGACCGGGGAAGTCAATACGGAAGTGAACTATATGAGACACTGCGGCTGCTTTTTGGAATAAGAGGCAGTATGAGCAGAAAAGGAACGCCGACGGATGAGGCACATATAGAACGGTTAAACAGAACATTAAAATGGGAGTTTAATTTAAGGAGGCGATTTAGTAGTTTTGAACAAGCAAAAGAGACGATATACTGTGCGATAATAATTTACAATGATTTACGTCCGCATTGGAGTCTGAAGTTGAAGACCCCGTCGCAGGTATACGCAGAGGGAAGACTGTAAAAGTCTGAAGTTAATCCATTCGGGTTCCCCTTCATGGATTAACTTCACTAGAATAAATGTAAACACTATTCAGGACAGCACAGTATAGCCCCCGTCCCGACGAATCGGGGCGGGGTTATGTGTTATATCGAGGGAAGATTTCTCTGTTATGCTTTCCTCGAAATGACACACTAAGCAGCAGATTTTATCATTTCTAAGGAACGAAGAGACTGAGAAATCTTCTGCATCTTACACTTCCATCTATCCGTTCATGGATAAATTCATCCACTCATACTAGTTCCATTCGTAAATCCAACCCGGATAGTTAGCTTGGCATCATGTAAATCCCGGAAATCCAGATTGAATGAAAGGTATGTATGAAGATTGTTACATTGTTTGTGGTGCTGATGGCTGTTGTGTTATATGCAGGTGAAGTTTCCGTTCCGGAGTTTGTTAAACAGACATCTGCCGTAAAGATTAATGAACACATTATTATTGACGGGAAATTACAGGAAAAATCCTGGCAAAGACGTGGCATAAGTGAATTCTATCAATCGGAACCAAACCAGGGAGAGCCTGCTTCCTTAAAATCTGAAGTTTGGCTGGCATACGATGATAACAACTTCTATGTTGCCGCAAAATTGTACGATAATCACCCCGATTCCATCGATGTTCGTCTTGGCAGAAGAGATGTTTCATACCTGACCGATGAATTTGATGTCTATTTTGATTCATACCATGATAAGCGCACAGGATTTTATTTTTGCGTCACTGCCGGTGGTACCGTTCACGATGGTATTTTGTTAAACGAT
>CAIOOC010000174.1 GCA_903859795.1 uncultured Bacteroidia bacterium | reverse complement strand
TAACGCCCAACACGGGTGATGGATTCACTGACAGCGCCAGTTGAGTTGAACGTAGTCATTATTAACTCCTCTTGCCAGCACGGGCGGCGGCGGCATTGTCACTGTTTTAAATACTCCATTTAAGAGAGACGACTCCGTCGATTTCAATGCATTGGGATTCAATGTGGGCGAAGCTTTAAAAGCAGGTGTCGCAGGGTTTTTAGTTCCTGCAATGGCCTCAGAGGTTTATAAACTTTCAGAAAGCGAGCGGATTAAAATGGTAGAGGTTGTGCTGGAAGGGGTGCAAAATAAGGTACCGGTAATTGCAGGCGCCGGTGAGACCGATTTAACCAAAAGCAGAAGATTGTTGAAGTCCTATTCTGACTTAGGGTGCAGAAATGTCCTTTTTCAGATTCCATATGAGAATGACGATCAGTTTAAAGCCCATTTCATGCAACTGTGCGAAATTGATGCAGATATGATCATGCTGCAGGACTGGAGCGCCTCAGGATACGGACTGCCGGATGAGCTTATCTGTGAGTTTTTCAACAATGTGCCTGCTTTCCGCTGTCTGAAGGTCGAAACCGTTCCTGCAGGGATTAAATACTCACGGATTCTTTCACTTACTGACGGGCGGCTGAATGTCAGCGGTGGTTGGGCAGTCACCCAGATGATTGAAGGTCTTGCTCGCGGGGTTCATGCCTTTATGCCGACAGGGATGCATTGGATTTATACCGAGATCTACAGGCTGTGGATGGAGGGGAAGGGTGAAGAGGCAACGAAATTGTTTCAGAATATTCTCCCGGTGCTGGCATTTTCAAACCAGCATCTCGATATCTCGATCCATTTTTTCAAGCGTCTTTTGAACCGTCAGGGTACCTACCCAACAGATATGGTCCGCGAACCAATACTCCCTTTTGATAATGTACATCGACAAATTGCAGATCAGTTGATTGAACGGGTAATTGAAATTGAAAATGATATAAAATGCAGACATGTTGACGTGAAGAGACGCGATTAATCGCGTCTCTTCAACACAAACCATAAAACAATGACAACAATCAAACAACAATTAATCAGCTATATCGCACCCGGGGCACCTGCAACAAGGCGTCCGGCATCGGGAGAGCATCCTTTTTTGAGACCTGAAATTGGTTTTACCCCAAAATGGTATTCAAAATCTCTCGGCATAGACTTTGGAGAGAGGTGGCATACCGATGTTGAATACCGCCGCCAAACCCGGATTAAAATGAGGGAGGAGCTCGACAAACGGTTTCCCGGGACCCCTATCGGAAGTAATAGTGAGAACACAACTGATATTCTTACAGGATTATACGGCGCTTCATCTGTAGCAGCTATTTATGGGGTCCCTATAAGGTACGACAGTGAACAATGGCCGACATCCGAACATCATTATTTCTCGGATAAAGAGGTTGACAAACTCACGCCACCCGATCTGGAGCAGAATCCCTTTTTTAAAACACTCATGGAACAGGTCGACCGGATTGGAGAGGAAGAGGGGCAAATTTATGGTTTTATGAACTGGCAGGGGGTGCTTAATAATGCGCAGAGGCTTCGGGGACAGGATATCTTTATGGATATGTTTATGGCTCCTGAGAGGACGATGCACCTGCTCGATTGCGTGTGCTCAACCATGATTGATGCCACAAAACGATTGCATCAGAAACAACAAAAATATAGAGATATAGTACCGTTTTTCACAGTAAGCAACTGCCTTGTAAACATGGTTGATCCCGATCTCTATGAGGAATTCCTGTTGCCGTTTGATATAAAGATTGCTGAGGCTTTCGATGGAATCGGGATACACAATTGCGCATGGAGTGCAACCCCATATCTTGATAAATACGCAAAAATTCCGGGCATTGCCTACCTTGACATGGGCAAAGATTCCGATTTAATAAAAGCGAGGGATCTTTTCCCCGAGACAAGGCGCTCCATTATGTATACGCCGATGGAGCTTGCCGGTAAACCGGTTGATCAAATCAGTGAGGATCTGAAACGGATCGCACTTGAATATGGTCCATGCGACATCGTTGCAGCCGACATAGAATATGGAACCCCGGATGGTAAAGTAATGGATTTCATTGAAATATGCAATAGTATATCCAAAGACCATAACTGAATATGAATTTTCAACCTATAATTAGTCAAATTTCCAGATCTTTAAAACCCGGAGGGTTTTCATGTTTATAGCAAAAATTGGGCGATTGTGAATGCGACTCGGCGGAGTCGAATGTCTCACCAAAATGATGATTTCTAAAAACATATGACCTCGCTGAGGTCAATACTTTAAAATTATAATGTTTTACAAACAGCAAATGCAAATTTATTATGAAACGAATAAACATGATTTTACCGGTTTTGACCCTACTCTACTGGTCAATTCCCTCCACCGCACAGGTAATTCCCGGGATAAAATGTGGTAAATATCTTCAGGAGATAAAAACTGAGATTGAACTGCCAAAACAGGCAGCCACCCCCGTTTTGAAGTTGTTCTCCGATAATAAACAGATAACCGCTGTAACTTCTAACGGCGTGTACCGCAAAACCGGAGGGAAATGGAGCGGTGAACCTTTTGGATCCGCCTGGCGCACTGCAACCATCGATACAAAAGGCATAATCTGGCTTGCATCGGCACATTCCATTCAGCAGGAGGGTGTTTCAAATCAACTTGATTTGCCTGAAAATGCCAAAAATGACACAATCCTCTCTCTATTATGGGAAAATGAAAAAACGTTGGAGGTAGGAACCAGCAATGGGCTTCTGACCTATGACGGGAAATGGACTATAATTCCAATTGGTCTTGGCAAAAGGGTAAATTCAATCCTCAAAGACTCAAAAGAAGATCTTTGGCTAGCCACAAATGACGGACTATTGCGCAGAATGGCGGGCAAATGGGTAAACCTCGACGATGACCTAATGGCTTATGGCCTCAAACGCAAATATTTTGCATTGGAAAGCGGTCATACAAATGGCGATATCTTATTTGGGGGGCTATTTTCTGTGGGATGTATTGCTCAAGACGGCGACCATTGGCTTTTAAGGGGAGCAGACGGTTTACCGTTTGGTCCGATAACCGGAATCAAAACATCAAAAAACGCGATGTGGTTTGGAACGGATCGGGGGGCAATCAAAAAGGACAAAGGATGGCATTACTATAATGGTAAACGCTGGCTGTCTGACAACAAGGTTAACGACATTCTCCCTCTGGATGAACTCACGACATGGATTGCCACTCCAAAAGGGATCAGCCAGATTCAGCAGGTGGAGACGACCCTTGCCCAAAAAGCTGCGTCATTTGAGGAACGGATTAAATTACGCCACGATCGTTATGGTCTGGTGAGTGATGTAAGCCTGACAAGGCAGGGTGATCTGTCTTCAAGTAAGATGAGCACAAATGACAATGATGGTCTTTGGACTTCAATCTACCTGGCTGCAGAATGCTTCAGATATGCCGTAACCAAAGATCCCGAGGCGAAGAAAAATGCAATAAAAGCCTATGAAGCAATGGAAAGGCTCGAAACCATAACCGGCATACCGGGGTTTCCGGCCCGCTCTCTCGTAGCGGCAGATGAAAGCACCGGTCAGGGTGGAGAATGGCACCTCACACCTGACAAGAAATGGAAATGGAAAGGAGATACCAGTTCTGACGAAATTGTTGGCCATATGTTTGCATATCCGCTCTTTTATGATCTTGTTGCTGAAGGGGCCATGAAAGAACGGGTTAAAGGGCTCGTTCACCGGATTATGACCCATATTGTTGATCACAACTTTCAGCTTGTCGATCTGGATGGTATTGCAACAAGATGGGCAGTCTGGACACCCGATTCGATTAATTTCTCCAACAACTGGTGGTATGAGCGAGGCATCAACTCAATGCAGATCCTGGCCTTCTTGAAGGCAGGGCTTCATGTAACCGGTGATCAGAAATTTGAGAAAGCCTATGAGACTTTAACTCAAAAACATCATTATGCTGAGAATATGGTTCAGCAGAAAATGTATGGCCCGTTCGATGTGAATCACTCGGACGATGAACTTGCCTTTTTACCAAATTATACTTTATTAAGGTACGCAAATGATCTAAAACTTCTCCCGACCTACACCAAAAGTACACAGCGGAGTTGGAGGGTCGAGCAGCCTGACCGCATTCCGCTCTGGAATATAATCTCCAGCACAGCCCTGAATAAGGACTGCGATCTGAAAATCGCACTCGAAGAACTCCAGCTAATCCCAATGGATCTGATCACCTGGAAGATGGAGAACAGTCACAGATGGGATTTGCCCCAGGATCAATTACGCGACAGGTTTGGAAAAGCTCAGGCAATCCGCCCTATTCCGACACCTGAGCGGGGAATATCCAAATGGAACAGCAACACCTATATTTACGATTCCGGTTCTGACGGCTACGGCGAAGACGACGGCGCCTTCTTCCTCCTGCCATACTGGATGGGAAGATACTACGGATATTTTATTGAGAAGTGAAAAAGTAACAAAAAATCAAGGTTGAGTCTTCCTTATTTTTGTTTCCCCAGCCAATCATACCACTTTTCCATCCCTTCTCCGGTTTTGGCCGATACAAGGATAAACTCAAGGTTTGGATTCAGCGAATGGGCATATTTAATCGCTCTATCGGTATCGAAATCGACATATGGAAGAAGATCCGACTTGTTGATCAGGCACAGATGGGAAGACTGAAACATATATGGGTATTTCAACGGTTTATCATCTCCTTCAGTTACACTTATTACAACCACCCGTTTAAACTCACCAAGGTCAAATAAGGCAGGACAAACCAGGTTGCCAACATTTTCAATAAAGAGCATTGAACCGTATTCTACCTCAAGTTTTTGTAACGCCAGCTCGACCATTCGTGCATCGAGATGGCAACCTGAACCGGTGTTGATCTGAATGGCCGGTGCACCGGACTTTTCAATCCGTTCAGCATCGAGTAGAGTCTGCTGATCGCCCTCAATGACCGCTATTTTATTTTTTTTGATTAATGCTTTGATTGTCTTTTCAAGGATTGTTGTTTTTCCAGAACCGGGAGAGCTTACCAGATTCAGGCAAAGCACTTTTCTTCCTTCAAAAAACCTGCGGTTGAGCTGTGCCAGTTTATTGTTTTCAGACAGGATATCCATATTAAGATTTATCACCTTCTGGTTTGGATGATCATGGGTGTGACCCAAACCATCATGTTCATGTGAATGTCCATGATCGTGATGATGATCATGACTGTGATGATGGTCATGATTGGTTTCGTGATCATGGTGATGGTCATGATTATGTCCGTGATCATGATCATGGTCATGATTGTTGTGAGGGACATGATCGTGATCATGTTGCAGGTCATGGATTTTGAATTCCCCTGATTCGCCGCATCCGCAAGTTTCGCACATACTATTTTATTTTTTTGCTTTTAGAATCTTTTGTTCAGTGAACCTTTGTGATTTCATCCCTTTGATGTTAAATTCTATTGCCACCCAAAACACTAAAACACCAATTTAC
>CAIOOC010000173.1 GCA_903859795.1 uncultured Bacteroidia bacterium | reverse complement strand
GTTATGATACCTCCAATAATGACAATTTTTTGATTGATTAAGGTAACCCGATGACTTGCTATATTAAAGGGAAGAGGTGGTTCCTGTTTCCATTTGTCTGTAAGGATGTTGTAACTAAAATGAATATTCTTGACCTCATTTGGGTTATCGGCATGCAGCGTTGTTCCACCTATTAAATGAATTTCGTTACCTTTTAAAACAACACCAGATTTACTTATCTTCTCAGGGATTTTTCTTCTGGTCGTCCATAATCCAGTATCGGGATTATAAACATCAACATTATTACAATAGAAGTACCGACCATGAGAAAAACCTATACCTCCAAACACATAAATCTGTCCATTGGCATAAATCATCCAGCACCAGTTTCTTGAAGTTTTAAATACAGATAAAGTATCATATTTCTGAGTCAGTATATTGTACCTGAAGAAATAATTTTTTGTTTCGCGTGTAGTTCCACCCAATACATATACTTGATTGCCAATAGAAACTGCTGATACTGAGGTGATTTTATGTGGAATATTAGGAAGGATTTCCCATTTGTTAGTTTTTATATTGTATGCCTCAGCAGCATCTGTACTCCCTATATTATTCCCAAGCCAACCTCCAAAGCAGTAAATCTTATCCTTAATAAGTGCGCATCCGAATTCTCCCCTGGCTGTTGGCATAGAAGCTCTCTCGGACCATCTTTTCGATTTCGGATCAAACATCCAATTGTTGTTCCTTAAAAATAATGCATCAATCCCACCAATAAAAAAAATAGTGTCATTATGATTGGCAATCCCGCCATCAGCACGAACCTCTGGCATCTCAGCAAGTTGAATCCATTCTGTTTCTGGCTGCGAAAAATAGATCTTATAAATAAAACATGAACCGACTACTATAATCAAACAGATTAGTAGTGTTAACCCTAACTGAGAATATTTTCGATTTAAAACGCCCCGCAACAGCTTGACACTCTTCTTTCCATCCGGGGAAATCCCTGTATTTTGAAGTTGCTTAACTGATTCAGTATTGGCAAGCTCCTCGTTCAGTTCAGTCTGGTTTGCAAAACCAAGGTAACGGGAAATGACATCAAGTGTATAGGCATTTGGAGAATTGGCAGTTTTAATTAATCCAAACAGCCTTTTAATGGTGGAAGCGCTGATGGAGCTGTTTGTCAACTCCGATATATGCAAAGCAAGCAATTCACAATCTTTGGGGTAGCGAATGGGATGTCCAAAACGCGCTTCAATTTTTCTTCTTAATTCGCCGGTTAGCATGGTTAGGATTCAGAGGTTACTTTTCGATGAAAACTTTTCTGGATGGATTTGGGAGTCGATTGGTTCCACCCACGATAATAATTTTTCCGTTTTGATGGGTGCATCTGTGTCCAAACACTTCGTAGGGTAACGAATTTTCAACTCTCCAGTTATTGGTTTCAAGATTATATACCAGATGCTGATTGTTAATTGCTTTAGGATTATTCTCATACAACCCCGATCCCCCAAAAAGATGGACTTCACGATCTTTGAATAAGGCGTTACTCCTTGTCAATGGTTCAGGAAGCGGAGCTTTAGGTATCCAGTTGTTGGAAATTGGATCATATTCATCCACCTCTTTATTTACCATATATTCGCCATCTCGAAAGGAATTACCACCAATGGCCATTATATGGTTGCCAACAACAACCAGGCTTACATTTACCCGTTGAACCTTAAATACCGAAAGCTTTGTGTAGTTTTTAGTGGAGGGATCATACCTGAAGAAGCATGTTTTAGTTGATCTGCCAATTGAACTTCCCAAAACGTACACAAGATTACCACTTGGACTATTGGATATAGGAGTTTCGTCATTGCCCCCTGCAGTTCCTCCTATTATGTATATCTGATTTCCGATTGTGACTGCCGGACCTGCCGATTTTAGAGGAAGTTTAGGTAATTTCTCCCAGCTCTTTTTTTCGATATTGTAACATTCAGCCAGATCAGTAGGTCCAAGCCGTTCGCCGAGCCATCCACCAAAACAATATATTTTATTTTCAAATAAGGTACAGCCCATCTCTGCACACCCGGCAGGCATTGGCGTTTCCTCTCTCC
>CAIOOC010000172.1 GCA_903859795.1 uncultured Bacteroidia bacterium | reverse complement strand
GATTTTGATGTTGACAGTTGGAGCAAATTAAGGGAACATGGAGGCGCTATGGAGTTCATGTTAATCCCCGATATGTTCCGGTGAATTGAGCCGGAGTGATGGAAAGACATGGAGACAATATGTCTAGTCCTGAAATTGCTAAACTACAGATAGTTAGAATTCAGCGGTAACACTTTGTCTCTCCATCCTTCTCCCTTAGTCTCTACGTCCGCCTTTCCCAAACTCACCAATTCAACTTAATGGTCTGTTTCAGATCAGGATGCAGACTTAGCGCAACAGGGCAGGATTTTGTAATTGCTGCAAAAATTGCCTTATCCTTATCAGAGAAGTTGTTCTTTGGAAAGGTTATCTCAATAATTATTTCTCCAATTCTTCTGGGATCCGACGCCATGATTTTTGTCGTTTCAATTGTGGTACCTGTCAAATCAAGCCCCTTATCTCTTGCCTTGATTCCCATAATTGTCATCATGCAGGTACTTAAGGCAGTAGCCACCAAATCAGTCGGAGAAAATGCCTCCGCCTTGCCCTGGTTGTCAACGGGAGCATCGGTAATTAGCTTTTGGCCCGAATAAACATGTATATTTTCAGTTCTCAGCTCCCCCAGATAAGTAGTGTGTGATGTAGCCATAAAATTATTTTTTTGCCTGCAAGGTAATAAAAACCATTTATTCTTTTATGCCTTTATAAAAGAGTTAACTTCGTATCCGAATTTTAAAATGAGAGATCATGTTTTCAGGAATTGTTGAAGGAATGGGCACAGTAGTAGCCATCGAAAAGGAACGCGAGAATGTTCATCTTACATTAAACTGCAACTTTACAGGTGAATTAAAAATTGATCAGAGCCTTTCACACAATGGCGTTTGCCTTACGGTCGTAAAGAAAAGCGAATCGACCTACACCGTTACAGCCATCATGGAGACTTTGTTAAAATCAAATCTTGGATTGCTGAATGTTGGGGACAAAGTTAACCTCGAACGCAGCATGATGATCAACGGCCGTCTTGATGGTCATATTGTTCAGGGTCATGTCGATCAGACGGCCATTTGTTCTAAAATTGAGGAATCGGATGGCAGCTGGTATTATACTTTTAACTATGACTTCGATATCGATAAAGCGAGACAGGGATACATGACCGTTGAAAAAGGTTCAGCAACAGTCAATGGAGTAAGCCTGACTGTTGTAAATTCAAAGGATAATTCCTTCCAGGTGGCAATTATTCCCTACACCTACGAAAACACTAACTTCCATACTTTTGAAGTTGGAACGGTAGTCAACCTCGAATTTGACATTATAGGCAAATACCTGAGCCGGTTGGCAAATTATAAGTAGGAATAGTGAGAGGGGAAGATTGGCTGAAGGAGAGACAATTACCCCACTTTTGATTTTCTTTTCTTCTTTGGCCTACTTGAATTTCCAGCGTGCAATATTATGGTAATCAAAAAGATATCGTTTCTCTGCTGTCAACGGTATATATAATTTACAATTTGTTTGAACTCATAAGTTTAAAATCTATTATGAAAATTCTGTTACTGTCAGTTTCATTTATGTTTCTCCTAATCTCCAACAAACCTGCCAGCAAGGAATCTTTAATCCAAAAAGCTGCCAGAATCCACAATTCTGTCCTCACAATCGATACCCATTGTGATACACCTATGAATCTTACACGGTCAGATTATAATCTGGCGGAAAGGCACGACGCTATAATTTCGGGAACAAAGGTTGACCTGCCACGAATGAAGGAAGGTGGTTTGGATGCACAGTTTTTCGCAGTTTTTCTGAGTCAGGGTCCAAGAACTGAGACTGGACATGTCAATGCCAACCATAAGGCGTTTGAAATTATTAAATCTATTTATAAGAGTGTAGAAGCATCCCCGGAACTTGCACAGTTGGCACGTACGCCTGAAGATGCTTACTCAATTGAGAAAACTGGTAAACGGGCAATCTATATCGGTATCGAAAACGGCTACGCAATTGCCCACGATCTGGGGATGATTGAAAAGTTCTGGCAATTGGGGGTTCGTTATATTACTTTATGCCACACATTGAATAACGATATATGCGACTCCTCAACAGACAAAAACGGCCCGGAATACAATGGATTATCCCCTTTCGGCATTAAGGTTGTCAATGAGATGAACAGGGTTGGGATGATAGTCGACGTCTCTCACATCTCAGATTCATCACTTTATAATGTTCTGCGAATCACGAAGACTCCTGTTATTGCAAGCCATTCATGCTCGAGGGCTATTTGTGACAATCCGCGTAACCTGACCGATGACGGGTTAAGGGCAATTTCTAAAAACGGCGGTGTTATTCAAATGTGTATCCTTTCTGATTATGTGAAAACTCCCGATCCAAACCCGGCGCGCGACTCTGCAAAAGCTGTGCTGCGTTTAAAATACCACAATTTTGATGGGCTGACTTCCGAACAGGAGAAAACAGCATGGGATGAATATCGTGAAACGATGAAAAAATTCCCTCAAAAGCTGGCCACTGTTCAGGATGTTGTTGATCATATCGACCACATAGTAAAAGTTGCAGGGATTGACCATGTCGGAATTGGCACCGATTTTGACGGCGGGGGAGCAGTCTCGGGTTGTTTTGATGTATCAGAAATGGGAAATATAACCCTCGAACTGGT
>CAIOOC010000171.1 GCA_903859795.1 uncultured Bacteroidia bacterium | reverse complement strand
CTTTAAAATTTTCTTTCCGGCGTTCACAGAAAAACGGTAATTTGTCAATCTGTGCTGCTCCAATTGCTGCCTGGATATCGGTCATCTTCAGATTATAACCTATCTCTGAATAGACATATTTATGATCAAAGCCATACGGCAGGGTGCCGAATGATTGAGAAAAACGTTTCCCGCAAGTGTTGTTCTCCCCTCCGGCACAATAGCAATCACGGCCCCAGTCACGAAACGCACGCACAATCTGAGCAAGTTGGAAATCATTTGTACAAATTGCACCTCCTTCACCTGTTGTGATATGATGAGCCGGATAAAACGAGATCGTCGAAAGATGGGCAAAGGAACCTGTCTTTTTTCCCTTGTATTCACTACCAAACGCATCGCAATTGTCTTCAATGACCCAAAGATCATGTTTCTTCGCAAGCTGCATCACAGCATCGATATTGTAAGGATTTCCGAGCGTATGGGCAATAAAAATGCACCTGGTTTTAGGAGTGACTGCCTTACGCATCATCTCCACATCGATATTGTATGTAGGAATTTCCACATCTACAAATAACGGAATCAATCCATACTGAATAATCGGGGTTACTGTCGCTGGGAAACCTGCGGCAACTGAAATAACCTCGTCGCCCGGTTTCAAGCGTTTATCGCCCAGCTTTTCAGAGGTGAGCGCTGAGAAGGCAAGAAGGTTGGCGGAGGAGCCTGAATTGGTTAAAAGAATATGTTCCACGCCAAGAAATTCTGCAATCTTTTCGGAGAATTCTTCGGAATATCTTCCTTCAGTGAGCCAGAAATCAAGCGAAGCGTTTACCGCGTTGGAGATCTCCTTTTCGTCGAAAACACGCCCGGCGTAGTTAACCCGGGATTTGCCCGGGATAAATGGTGAAGCTTTATGTATTTCGCTATAAAATCCGTTAATACTTATTCCGGCAATTTTACGAAGCACTTCGCTGATCTTAGATTTTTTAAGTAATGCTACCTTTTTTCTTGCAATTCGCTCAGTATCTATGGTGATTAGTTTATCGCACCGAATAACACTTTCATGTTTTATTATTCCTTCATGAAGGTTAGATTGATTAATAGAAACTGCATAATCGCTCCAAATATAGTTTTCAACCTCTGAAGTAATAAAAGCAATTAAAAGATCATTCGTAATATCAGAATTTCCAACAATTAAAGCTGGCCTTAGTTTCGAACCTTTTAAGTTAGTATAAGGGAAATCAAGAAGAACAATTTCTCCAATTTGGTATTTATTTGAGTCCAAAGTAATCCTCCCAGTTGATGTTTTTGTCGTCTTCAGTATTAAAAAATGAGTTGAGTCCTATTAATTTATATTCTGTCTCACTATCTTTTTCCATTACAATGAATTCCTTGTCAGGTATAGTTATCTTTTCCGGATCATTTTCAGGTTCAACAACTATAGTGAGTTTTGCTGACCTGATTTGCTCCGGCATCGGCTCAATCAATGTAATTTTGCCATCTTTGTAATCTGCCCTGATTGCAATCATCTTCTATTTTATTAGTGTTGTAAAGTTAATAGCGAATTAGACGAAATAGGGACACCAAGTTTCACAAAGTTTAACTCAAAGTATCACAAAGTTATTTTCATCGTGTTACTTTGTGTTTACTTTGTGTGACTTAGTGAACCTTCTCTTGATTGAAGTATTGTTCGATTTGTTGTTCGGATATATTGCGAATATTATCACCTGCAATAAAAGCTTTATTCCAGTCGACAATGGACTTAAGTGTGGTTTCGATATCCCATTTCGGCATCCAGCCGAGTTCCGCTTTGGCTTTTGAACAATCGAGTTTCAGATAATTGGCTTCGTGAGGCTGCGGATCTTTGTCGATACTGAAAGAAGCCCCTTCACCCCAAAGCTTACAGATTGTACTTGTTAACCATTCCACATTTTTAGCATCCCTGTCATCGGGACCAAAGTTCCATCCTTCAGCAAATTTGGGCCCTTCAGAAAATAGTTTTGCAGCTAAAGTGAGGTATCCGGTTAATGGTTCCAAGACATGCTGCCAGGGTCGGATTGCATAGGGACTGCGGATCTTTAATTCATCCCCTTTTGAAATAGCCCTGATAAAATCCGGGACCAAACGGTCTTCGGCCCAATCTCCACCACCGATTACATTTCCTGCACGGGCTGATGCAACAGCAATGCCATGTTCCAGATATTTTGCAGGATTGAAATATGAATTGCGATAGGCCGAAGTAACCAGCTCGGAGCATCCTTTACTGTTGGAATATGGATCATAACCGCCCATGGGTTCGTTTTCGCGATAGCCCCAGTGCCATTCTTTATTCTCATAGCATTTATCAGTAGTTATATTCACAATTGATTTGACGCTTTTAGTGTGTCGGCAGGCTTCCAGCAGATGAACAGTTCCCATCACATTAATGGCGTATGTATCAATAGGGATTCTATAGGACTCCCTTACCAAAGGTTGTGCAGCCATGTGAATCACAATCTCAGGTTGTACACATTGCATTACCTTCAACAGATTTTCGTAATCACGAATATCTCCAATGAAGGAAGACATCAATTCGCCAATCTTCGCTTCATTAAACAGGCTTGGATTGGTTGGTGGATCAAGAGCATAACCATAAACATCTGCTCCCAGTTTGTGCAATAACAGACTTAACCAGGAACCTTTAAAACCTGTGTGGCCGGTTACCAGGACTTTTCGATTATTATAAATTTTTTTGTAAAGTGATTTCATGATTTTTTTGAAACACAAAGTTATACAAAGGGTTCATGAAGTTTCACAAAGTTTTCATCGTGAAACTTTGTGCTTAACTTTGAGATACTTTGTGAAATTTTTTATTACCAGGTAATCCAGGGAGCTTTCCCGTTTTCAATCAAATTTTCCAATTGATTTTTATCGCGCTGAGTATCCATAGGTTTCCAGAAACCCTCGTGTTTAAAGGCATGAAGCTGACCGGCACCAGCTAATCCTTCGAGAGGTTCCCGCTCAAAGATAACCAGCTCACCATCGGGTATGTAATCAAAAACATCAGGTTGACAAACAAAGAATCCGGCATTGATCCATGCTCCATCGCCCTTTGGCTTCTCTTGAAATGATGTAACCTGTTCATAATCATTCAATACCAAAGAGCCGTAACGCCCCTCAGGCTGAACTGAAGTCATTGTAATTGCTTTGCCATGAGACTTATGGTATTTAATCAAATCATCAAGATTGATATCGCCAACGCCATCACCATAGGTTAGCAGAAAGGGCTCGTTGCCAACATAATCTCTCACCTTTTTGATCCGACTTCCAGTCATTGAATCCAATCCGGTATCTATGAGTGTAACTTTCCAGGGTTCTGAGTGATTATTATGGTGGGTGATTGTATTTGTTTGCATATCTATTGTCAGATCAGATGTGTGCAGGAAATAGTGTGCAAAGAACTCTTTGATCATATATCCTTTATAACCGCAAAGAATTATAAATTCATTGAATCCATAATGCGAATATATTTTCATGATATGCCAAAGGATAGGACGGCCACCTATCTCCACCATCGGTTTTGGTTTCAAAGTGGTCTCTTCCGACAGACGTGAGCCAAGCCCTCCAGCTAATATAAGTACTTTCATTTAATGAATATATGAATCCAATGTTTACTTTAACCTACTACTAAAAAGAAATTTCATGGCTCATAATGTATTCGAAGGTTCACAAAGTTGCACAAAGTAAAACGAAGTTTCACAATGGAAAGTGAAGTTTAGCGTCAATACTTATAGTTTTTATCGTGTAACTTCCTTCCTGACTTTGTGAAATAATATTGTTAATTAATTTTCAAAACTTTATTTTCCAAATTACAAATTGCTAGATTTTTAAATCATCGGACTTTTTTCGCCCTCCTCTTTCCATTTTTTGCTCACTGCACCTGCAAATTGCTTTCCAAAAACAATTCCTATGCCTAGAATTCCTCCAATAAGTACCCAAAATATGAGGATCATTGGGCGGTTAGGTTTCGACTTTTTTGTTGGAACCGATACCGGTTCAATAATTGTAAAGACCGGAGTATCCTGTTTGACCTGTATTTTGGCACTTTCAAGTTGCTTGGAGAGTTCCGAATAGACTCCATAGATAAGGTTATACTGACTGGTCAACCGTTCTTCTTCAGTCTTTGCCGTGGCTAACGAGACGTTTTTATTCCGGTCGCGGAATGAAGCCAATCGCTGCTGGAATGCCTCAAATTTTTTGGCTGTTTCATCTAACCTTTGCTGAATAAATTCGAGGTTTGCTTTCGCTTTCTTAACCTTAAATTCGGTTATGTATTGCTGAAGTAATTGCTGTGCCCGTTGTCCTAACTGGGCTGCAGCGAGGGCTTCCGGCATTTTAGTTGTAAGGGTTAATATTCCTTCTTTGGGATCTGCATCAAGCGCAATCAGATTTTCCATGATCAGATGGATATCCCTTTGTTTGCTGGTTAATTCCAGTGGTTGGTCACCATTTTCAATACTAATTTTATCCTTTTCTTCCCCTTTTATCGCTTTGATAATTACTCCAGGAAGACCAAGTGTGTATTTTATAAACAGATTTGGCTTGCGGATTTCGGTATAATATTCGAAAAAAGTGACCGGTTTGCTAATTTCCTTAAAGTTAAGCGGAGTCTTCATCAGTTCAAGCTGAAAAGGGAGACTCGATACAATTTGCGGATAAACAATTGGTGAAAGTTCACCTCCAGAACCTGTATTGATATTGATACCTGCCATTGCTGCCAAACCACCCAGTCCGCCGAGACCTCCAAGCTTTGAAGACTCGTAGCCCGATGGGACCATTATAGATGTTGCTGTAAACTCTTTGGGAGTGAATACTGAAATCAACAGACCCAGTACCCCGCAAATAGCGGTCCATTTAATAATAATCTTCCTCCCTGTCCAAAAGGTTCTGGCGAGGGCAATCAGATCTATTTCATCGTTATTCGCAGAAGGTTTTGAAATTTCAGTGACCATGAAAATAAATTGTTGTTTAAATTATTTTGCCAGGTTAATCAGTGTGATTAAAGCAATTGAAAGCGAGCTTATTCCGGTAGCTATTGCCATCCACTTTATAGCCTCGTTGTCTCTTTTCTTTTCAGGTTTTTTCGGGACAATAATTTCGGCTCCGGGGGCTAACCGTGGGTTTCGGTGAAAAATAAAACCGGTAGTTGTTTCCGTCGTACCATTAGGGTACATAACATATGTGTTCGATTTTGATGCCTGATCCATATATCCTCCCGCCATATGAATATATTTTCGCAAGGAGAGTCTTTTATCGAAAGTTAACGCAATGGGGTTCATTACACTCCCAGAAACCTTGATTGTTTGCATTACTCTGGGTATATTGATCACATCGCCAGGTTGAAGCAGCAAATCTGGTGAAGACCCCGGGCTAGCAAGTATTTTATCAAGTTCAATACCAACCGGATAGGATGGTTTATCTAATATGTGGGATTTTAGCAGAGATGAATCATTGCCCATTAACTCTATTTTCTTGTTGTTTTCTACATCCGATTGTTTATTCATTCGGGTCAGTGTCGCACCTTTTGTAAAGGCACCAGGAACCAGTCCGCCTGCCCGTTTGATTGCATCGGATATTCGTTCGTTTTTATCTTCGATAGCATAGGTTCCCTGGTAGGTAACTTCACCTGTAACATAGAATTTTCCCTGGTCCCGGAACCCAGGTGCCTTGCGAACAAATACCTCATCAAATGGTTGTAGTTTAAAGGCTGCATCAGCTGGTGAGAGTTTAAGGTCTCGCGTCAACGAGAACTGGAAAACATTATTTATTTTATCAGTCACCCTTGCGGCCTCTTCATAGCTTAATCTGCGGCTTACTTCCACTACCGAAAGGTCGGCATCTTCACGGAATCCGCCCGCTTTAAAAATCAGGTCCCCGAGCGTCATATTGTCGCGGTATTCAAAGTTAAAGGGGCTTTGCACCTGTCCGAAAATACTTACCGTTCTTGTTTCCCGCATCTGTTCAATGGAACTAATCATCACCCTGTCCTCTTTTTGCAGCAAAATATCATTACTTCCATCCATGACCTTTTTAAGATCGAAGGAGATATTCTCGGGCGAATTATCCTCTTTCAATCTGCTGATTAGTCCCCGGTTCATAAAGGCTTCCTCCCGCAGTCCGTCGGCTTTTTTTATCAGGTCATAGAGCTTCATACCAGGTGTAAGTTCATAAGCTCCGGGATGGGACACAGCCCCTGAGATCCCAACCCTGTTACTAAACCTGTCCAGAATATTGGATACTTTGACAAAATCGCCATTTTGAATTGTAAATTTTCCAAAATCCGGATTATCAACGGTCCGTTGTTCGTGTTCCCTGTCGGTATTACGCACCACAGAAAGTGAATGGGTGTAGGCTTCGCCGCTGAATCCTCCTGCAAACTTTATAAGATCACTAAGCGTTTCACCGGTCTTAATTTCGAAAATGCCTTTTTGTTTGACTTCTCCGTCGATCTCTACATGAGTTTTGTAATTTTGCACAAAGAGAATATCCTGTTCTCGCAGCTGGGCATTAGCCGAAGGGTCGGCATTGATCAGGAAATCATAAATATCAATCGTCTTTACAGTTACACCATCGCGGATAAGTTTTATTTCACGAAATGACCCATTCTCATTTGGTCCTCCGGAGAGATAAAGTGCGTTAAAGGCTGAAGCTGTTGATGGAAGCGTGTACGTTCCCGGTGCGTTTATTTCACCAAGGACATTGACCTTTATGGAATGAACTCCACCCACACCAACCTCGGCCCATGTATTTGGATGTTCCCCTGCCATGCCGCTGTAGATTGCCATCAGCCTGCCCTGAATCATTGATTTAGCTTTCTCAAATGAGATTCCGGTGATATATACTGGCCCCACATCGGGAATGGTGACAGAACCATTTTTATCAATTGTGAGCTGATAGGCCATTTGGGAAGCTCCCCAAACGTTCACTGAAAGCTGATCGCCAACGCCAAGGACATAGTTTTGAGGAATCGGGACATTGACAGCGGGTTCGAAACTGAGGTTTTCGGAATTAAAGAGCTGGTAACCGTATATTTTCTTTGTCTTTTCAGAGACTTTTACAGATGCTTTTGTTGACGAGTAACTTATACCTGCAGGATTCGATGGTGCTGCGATTGCACCTGATTTGTTTATTTTTCCTGAAGCAGACTCCTGTTGCTGAATCCTGACCATCAATTGATCAATCTGCATTTGGGTGGCCCCTTGTGATTTTGCAAGTTCCACAGCCTGATCATTTGATAATCCGCGGGTCTGGATTTCCTGAAGGATCCTTTGAATCTGGCTGTCACTAAGGCTATTAACATCAACAGAAGAAGCTGTAGCCTTTACCTGGCCATCGATATTCTGGTGAAATAGGAATAGAAGGAATAGAACTATTGGAAGTAAATTACAAATTTTCATCCGTAAATAATTTGTTTTTTAGTGGTTGGATGGAACTCGCATTTGAGGTTTTATCCGTGATTGTGTTTAGCCAACATGCTTGTTTCATGATAAATTTTCAGGTAGTCATTTTCAGGAAATAAAAGTATGCAATAATTATTAATGAGCAAACCGGCATAAACAATGGATTATACCAGTTTGCCCTGGATCATTCGACCATTTAATATGTTTCAGGTAAGTATTGCAGGAAAGCTTTAAAATGGTCTTATGATGATAATAATTGAATTTTTCACAGCTTCGCCCTCTCAGTCACATCCTGTAACTTCTGAAGGAATTCGTAATCTCAAGAATCAGGGACTATACAGATAAACTTGTTTTACATGACAATTGTTTAACTGTTGAGAAATTAATCCACTAAAATTCTGTTAATGAAGTTAGTGCCATATTTAAAACTTAACCGGACTGAGAAAAACAAATTTAAACAGTTTCTTACTTCACCTGGAACATTTAATGTTAAAAATAGGGACTAAAGTTTATGTAATAATACGGAATATGTAGGACAGCTGTTTGAAATCCCGGTTTTTATTAAGGAATATTTGACAGATGTCGTCAAAATTCAGATAGATGTACTTGATTTTATGATAAGTGCCCAATTTACATTATTATCTCTTTAGGAGAGTTGCCTTCTTAACTCTTTGGTGTAAAGAAATCGGAGTAATTTTTAGGAAAAAGACGATACCATTGAGGATCTGTTACTTTTAAGAACACTGTTCGACGCATTTCGCGCGAATAGATCGTCTGAACTATATAGACCAGGTACACTTCGAATATCTTGTGCAAAATAAACCGGATAGTCCGATGAGTATGATAAAATAGGGGAGAACTGTAACTGAGATCATGCTTCAGCGTAAGAAGCCTGCCGGATAGGTTAGTGCCGCAAAAGAATTTCTCGTCAAGACCCGTGGCTTCACGGGCAAAGGCAAAATACGCAATGGCCTTTCCCTTACATTTAATATGAGGGATGACTTCTGCCAATGGTTTTCTTTTTGAGAGCAGGTATAAATCATAAAGATCTCTCAGTGAAATAATCCCAAAAGAATGGCCTCGGTTATTCAACTGGCTATGGACAAAATTTAGAATGACCTTGTCATGATCTGAGAGGACAAAACATCCTTTTGGCGTTTTAACCGGCTTTATTCCGTTCTGAATGGTTCCGGCATTAAACCACCTTAGTCTGACTTTATTCAGCAAGCGATGAACTTCCAGATCGGCGGGAAAACCTGGATTTGAAAGTCTTGGGTAATGCACCAGATACTCAAAAATAAAATATTTCGGGGTATCTTCAGGAATTGAATACCCATTTTCTTCAAGTATTTTGGCAGCAGGAAGATATTCATTTTCCAGAACAAGGAAATCAATATCTCCTAATATCCGTTCGCCGATATCCGAGTAGAGGCCATCCAGAAGATTTCCGGCCCCCTTTAAAAATATCGGGTGAATGTCGCTTTTGTTCAGAAGTGCTGTAACCTCTTTGATCTGCTCCAGGATCCGGTTGTTTCTTGACACGTTAAGATTATAGATCTCCTTTAAAAAGTCTGCAAGTTCCTTATCCAATAGCCCGAGAATCTTATGTTTTTCGAATTTCAGGTAGATTACAGGCAATATCAGATGAGTGCTGCATAACGAGACAAATATTGGCCAGTTGATGGTATCAGCCGAGATTTTGCCGATGATCTCCTGTCTGAATTCAGGATGGTCATCGAGCATCAGACATCTGGCCGCGAAATAGAATAAATCTTTATTGCTCATGGCCAAACAGATCGGTTATTGCATCAAGAGCCTTTTCATTATTTGAATAGGTAAGCTTATAAAATGCGATTTGCGGGAGCTGTTCAAGCAGTATCCCGGCATTACCAGGCAATGGGACGACCCATGCCTGATCAAGCAGCAGCTGAATACCCTTGCCCGTATCCAGTTTCTCCCACACGAAATCAACCGAATTATTATATTCGATAAAAACAAATTCCCTGACAGGAAATATTGCTTTGGAAATTTCAAAATCCTGATTCCATGGCAGATATCTCACACTCTTCTCGGGCGAAATATAACTCAGCGATTTATGCTCGAGGGTTGGAAAATGTGGTATGAGCACATCCATTGATCCTTCCTTTACAGACATGGCAATCGGAAACGGATATCCGCAAAAGTTATTCCTGTCGATCGGGACAAAATCATCCGAGACTAAATCAAAGCCCCGCGAACGGAGCAGGGCGGCAATCGTTGTTTTTCCGTGTCCCGGCGGAGCAGAAAAGAGAATAGTCTTTTCCCTGTTGGTAAGAGCAGAGGCATGGACAGTCATCAGCCAGTCGGCATCTGTTTTGTTATGCATTACGTTTATCAGAACCGAAAATATCTTCCCTTTTACAAGATGGGTTTCGTCGTATCCCCACACTCCTTTGACCTCGCCATCGAAACGAAATACGATGTGTCCTTCAAAGTCAAATAATTCAAAAAGTGGCATTTGTTTTTCAGATGCATCCACTTCCAGATGACTGATCAACGGGTGTATGTAATAGTCGAAATTCCTTGTTTCGCAGGCAAATGCAATCAATTTGTCACCCAAAAGGTAATGATGATTGGAGTAGGAATTGAATTGGTATCCTTTTAAATTATCCGGAATCTGATTACTCTCGTTTTGAGCAGGGAAAGGCAGATTTAATTTCTCTATTTCAGTATGAATCTCCCTGACGAATGAAAGGCTCTTTTCAGGCGTTATATCGTAACGTATGGCAAATTGTCGGGCTATTGTATCCGGTTTGGAACGATGTGTTGTTTTTTGGAAGACATACCAGGCAGGTTCTTCGAGTTGAACAAAAGAATTGGAGTTTTGAAACCAGACAAAATAAGAGTTTCCGATTTTCTTCTTGATATGGGGAATTGCCGGCATTGAGATTCGATCTGTTCTAAAGTCGATTATTTAATATTTTGCAACTGTCTTTGGAGGATAAAAATAGGTAAATTAATGACTTTTTTGCCACCAAAACACCAAGACTCCCAAAAAGCACCAAAGACATTCACTGGATGTTTGGTTTCCGTAGTATCCGAATTGGTGATTTGGAGACTTGTTGGCATACAATTCATTGTCAAATTGCCGAATTTTCAAATTGTTCCATTGCCGAATCGTCGAATTTCCTTATTGTCGGATTATTTTTTCTTTTTATGATTAATCTGAAAGAAATAGGCAAGTTTTACCTGGATTCCATTACCCTGAGAGATATTATATATATACTTGTTTTTGTCAAAAAGGTTTGGCAGACTGTAGAATCCGCGTCCTTCAAGAGATAATGCTGCTCCTCCCTTCAGATGGTACTCCATTCCGAACCCAACTGTAAAGAGCAAATCCATCGAGTTGTCGGTTGGTTTTCCAAAGAATTCCTGATAGTTCACATTGTCGGGTTGACTCGTAGCGGGGTCTTTAAACTTCTCTTTCTCAGATATTTTAAATGCAACTTCGGGACCGAGATTCAGGATGAATCTGACTGCCTTTTTGCCAATGTTTATATGGGTCATAATCGGGATAGTCACATAAGTTATACGTCGCTGATATCCTACCGAATCTTCTTTCCATCCTTTTTGGGTATAATTGACCTCTGCCTGGAACCCAATATGAGGTTCGGAAATTAATCTGAACATCACTCCTCCGGTATATCCCTGTAGAAAGGATTCTGCAATATTGGGATAAAACCTTACCTTAGTAAAAGACGCACCCCCCGAAACGCCCATGTAAAGCTCTGTTTTAAAGTCGTTTTGTTGTCCGAATGTCATTATTGAGCATCCGGTTACAAGCAATAGTATAAGGTATTTTCTCATCAGAATATTTAAGATTCAAACCAGCTTTAACAGGCGGTAAAGATAAAAAAAATTGGATGGAGATTTTAAAAATGAACCAAAGGTTAATGCATTCAGATAAACCCTGGAGACTACCTGAAAGCAAGCTTTAATACTCCGCAGGAGTTTATTGTTATTGACCCCCGGCGTTTTGCCAGGGGTTGCTGAGACCGAATGAAGATAAACCCGTAGAGGGTTGAATTACCAATATTCAACCCGCCTCGGGTTGTGGGGCATACGAAGCTCATTAGCCCCCAATTGCCATTGGGGGTCACTAACATTATCCACCTTCTCCGGATTAATTCTGTTATTTGTCTGGTCAATCACAACTATGCAAGGTTTTTTACCTTTTGTAATGAAAGATGATAATTATCGCATCGAAAAATCAAATCTCTCCTGGTGCTGTAATTGGTCACTTTTATATACCTTTGAATGAAATTTCAGCAGAATGTCAATTGTAGAAAATTTAAATAAAATTCATTCAACATTGCCCGCTGGTGTTCAGCTTGTTGCTGTATCGAAGACCCGGAATGACGAAGAGATTATGGAAGCTTATACGGAGGGGCAGCGCCTTTTCGGAGAAAATAAAGTACAGGAATTAGTCCGGAAATGGGAATCACTGCCTAAAGATATCGAATGGCATTTTATTGGTCATCTGCAATCGAATAAGGTGAAGTTTATTGCCCCTTTTGTTGCGATGATTCATTCGGTTGACAGTATCAAAATTCTTAAAACCATCAACGAAGAGGGAAGACGGGCCGGAAGAAGGATCCCTTGTCTGCTTCAGTTTCACATTGCCAGGGAAGAGAGCAAATTTGGATTTTCACCTGAAGATGCAGATCAGTTATTTTCGCAAGCTGATTTAGCCGAACTTGACCATGTGATTATTTCCGGGGTTATGGGAATGGCTACCTTTACTGAGGATTCTGCGCAGGTCAACCTGGAATTCTCGATCCTTTACAAATTGTTCCAAAAAGTGAAAACAACTTTTTTTGCCGGAAATGATAATTTTCGTGAGATTTCAATGGGAATGTCTGATGATTACCAGCTCGCTGTTGCCAACGGAAGTACTCTGGTCAGGATTGGCAGTACTATTTTTGGCGAGCGTTGTTATTTAAAGCCCGAATCATGATTTTAGCCCTCAAGACAAACTTATTGAAGACATTACTTTTATTCCCGATATTTTTATTATTTACCGGCTGGGT
>CAIOOC010000170.1 GCA_903859795.1 uncultured Bacteroidia bacterium | reverse complement strand
AGTCAGTGAACTAATTAAAATCGACCTCTTTATGGAACAAAAACAACGCTCATTTTATGAGGAAGTCCGTGGTGAAGGTTCGTCCCGACGGGATTTTCTTAAGTTTTGCACCACGATGGCTGCTTTTCTGGGGCTAGAATCCAGTGGTGTAGGCCAAATTGTCAAAGCACTTGAAACCAAACCCCGTCTTCCTGTCATCTGGTTTCATTTTCAGGAATGTACGTGTTGCAGTGAGTCTTTTATCAGGGCTTCACATCCGATTGTAGCTACGATTGTATTGGATAAGATTTCTCTGGACTATCAGGAGACGCTGATGGCGGCTTCGGGATTTCAGGCCGAGGAAGCTTACAAGGCAGTAATGGCCAAACATCCAGGTGAATACATCGTGATGGTAGAAGGCTCAATTCCAACCGAGAACGAAGCTTATTGCTGCATTGGCGGCAGGAGCGCCTATCAGATTTTGCAGGAAGCTGCTAAAAATGCTATGGCTGTTGTAGCCTGGGGCAATTGTGCATCTGCCGGATGTGTTCAGGCGGCCAAGCCAAATCCCACGGGTGCCAAGCCTGTTCATAAAGTTATTAGCGGTAAGCCGATTATCAATGTACAGGGATGTCCCCCAATAGCAGATGTTATGGCAGGGATTGTTGTCCACTTGCTTACCTTCGGAAGGATACCACAGTTGGATGAGCTTAGACGGCCTAAAGCTTTCTACTCCCGCCGGGTTCATGATACCTGTTATCGCCGTGCCAATTTTGATGCCGGTTTATTTGTTGAATCATTTGATGATGAAGGTGCCAAAAAAGGCTATTGCCTGTATAAGATGGGATGCAAAGGTCCGGTTACCTATAACTCATGCGGAATTATAAAATGGAATGACGGTATAAGTTATCCTATCCAATCGGGTCATCCTTGCATCGGCTGTTCCGAAGAGGGATTCTGGGATAACGGTCCATTCTACCAACATCTGCCAAGTGTGGCAGGATTTGGGATTGAGACAACAGCCGATAAAGTTGGATTAGGACTTGGTATTGCCACTGCAGTTGGTGTTGCAGGTCATGCCATTGTTACCAATATCCGCAAGCATCGCGAGTTATCCAATGTTCCCGAATCAAGTTCTGAAATTGAAAACCCTAAAGCATAATAGTCATGGCTGAAAGAATCGTTATAGATCCCATCACCCGGATAGAAGGTCACTTGCGGGTTGAAATTGAAGTAAATAATGGAAGAATCACAGATGCCTTTAGTGCCGGAACAATGGTGCGTGGCATTGAGACTATACTGAAAGGACGCGATCCGCGCGATGCATGGGCGTTTGTGGGCCGTGTATGCGGTGTTTGTACCTCAACTCATTCGCTGACCTCGGTAAGAACCGTTGAAAACGCGCTTGGCATAGCTGTACCACCCAATGCCGAGCTTATTCGTAACCTGATGGCGCAGGCCCTTTATATCCAGGACCATGTTGTCCATTTTTATGTGCTTCATGCACTCGACTGGGTCGACGTGGTATCGGCATTAAAAGCCAATCCTGCCGAAGCCTCGAGGATTGCCCAAAGCATATCTGCCTGGCCTAAGAGTTCTATAGGATATTTTACCGACATTCAGAAAAAGTTTAAGAATTTTGTCGAAAGCGGTCAGCTAGGAATCTTTGCCAATGGCTATTGGGGCCATTCAGCCTATAAACTTCCACCTGAAGTAAACCTTATCGCTGTAGCCCATTATCTTGAGGCACTTGAATGGCAAAAAGAGATTGTTAAGGTGCATACCATTTTCGGAGGCAAGAATCCACACCCCAATTACCTTGTGGGTGGAGTCCCATGTTCCATAAATATTGAAGAGGCCAATGCAGTCAACGCAGAACGTCTTGCTATGGTAGGAAAACTCTTTGAAGATGCCAAAACCTTTGTCGATCAGGTTTACATTCCTGATTTGCTTGCTATTGCATCCTATTATAAGAGTGATTGGGGCGCTATTGGAGGGGGATTGACAAACTATCTCTCTTTCGGTGATTTCCCGATGAACGGCTATAATAACCCTGACAGCTTCAAAATGCCGCGTGGCGCAATACTAAACCGCGACCTTAGCAAAGTGCATTCGATAAATGCTGACGATCCGCAGCAGATCCAGGAGTATGTGAATAATTCGTGGTACACTTACTCAAAAGGTGATAAAGTTGGTTTACATCCGTGGGACGGGGAGACTAATCTGAATTACACGGGTCCTAAGCCACCTTATGATCATCTCGACGTTTCACAAAAATACAGCTGGGTAAAAACCCCAAGATGGAAGGGTAACCCCATGGAGGTGGGACCACTTGCGAGAATGTTGGTGGGTTATGCCTCAGGACGTGCAGATTACAAGGAGGTTATAGAAGGCGCTTTGAAGGCGTTAAATGTACCGGTTGCTGCTTTGTTTTCAACCCTTGGCCGCACAGCAGCGCGTGGTCTTGAAACAAAACTCACCTGCGGATGGGCTATGGAGTCGTATCAGCAGCTGCTGGCAAATATCAAAAATGGCGATTCCCGCACGATGAATAATGTAAAATGGGAACCATCCACCTGGCCGAAGGAGGCAAAAGGGATTGGACTGGTTGAGGCTCCTCGTGGTGCGCTGTCTCATTTCATCAAAATTCAGGATAAAAAAATCGAAAACTACCAGCTGGTGGTCCCCACAACCTGGAACGCCTCTCCACGCGATCTGCAGGGGAAGAGATCAGCTTTCGAAGAGTCATTGATCGGAACACCTGTCGCCGATCCCAAGGTGCCGCTTGAAGTGCTTCGTACGATCCACTCCTTCGACCCCTGTCTGGCCTGCGCTGTGCATGTTTACGATGAAAATGGGACTACATTACATGATCTTAAAACCTATTAAGCCATGAGAAGCAGATCCATACCCATGCGTGAGGTGTATGTATGGGAATTGCCTGTCCGGATGTATCACTGGATGAATATGCTTTGTGTAATAGCACTTTGCATCACCGGATTTGTAATCGGCAACCCTCCGGCATTTATGAATGGCACTGAAGCGTACTTTAATTATTGGTTTGGAACCGTGAGATTTATTCACTTTATTGCCGCATTCCTGTTCTTCTTCAATTTTATTTTTCGTACTTACTGGGGATTTGCAGGGAATGAATTTTCGAGGTGGACAAATTTTATTCCGCTTAAAGGGCGGCAGTGGAAGGAGATCCTTGATGTTATAAAGGTTGACGTATTGCAGATTACGCATAAAAAGATTGATTCAATCGGTCATAATGCTCTTGCAAGCCTTGTCTATTTTATAACTTTCCTGATCTTTCTGTTGCAATGCCTTACTGGTTTCGGGATGTATTCAGCAATGAGTAAATCGGCATTTCCAAAACTATTTGCCTGGATTGTTCCGTTTTTGGGTGGCGATATGAGTGTTAGGCAAATTCACCATATTTTGATGTGGGGCTTTATTATCTTTGCCATCGTTCATGTATACCTGGTCTTCTATCATGACTATATCGAACGTCGGGGAGTAACCTCCTCAATGATTGGCGGATGGAAGTTTATCGAGGAAGATGTCATTGAGCGGCACGACGCTGAGGAATCCAAAAAAAGCTAACAGAAAAGGAATTTTAAAACAATGTAACCCTAATCAAGTGACCGGTTGACTTTTCAGTCTTTGAAATGTCACCGGTCTCTTGATCTTCACATGTTAAAGCCCAGATTTTGACAACAACACCAAACAGCATCCTGGTCCTCGGGATTGGAAATATACTGATGAACGACGAAGGTGTCGGAATTCATGTGGTATCGGAACTTGAAAAGGAGGGTTTTGCCGAAGCCGATCTGATGGATGGAGGGACAGGGGGGTTTCACCTGCTCGGATTTATCCAGTCGTATAAAACCGTTGTCCTGATTGATGCATCGCTCGATGATTTTTCTGCGGGGCATATCAGGATACTGACTCCAAAATACGCGAAAGATTTCCCCAAACAATTGAGCGCACACGAAGTAGGCTTGAAGGACTTACTGGATGCTGCCTTTTTACTTGGCAATATGCCTGAAATCCATCTTGTTGCAATCTCCGTCAAGGATTTTCAGGATATGGGAATGGAGCTTACCCCTGAACTTAAGAGGGCGATTCCTGAGGCAGTAACCAAAGTCAAAGAGCTGGTTAAACAGCTGAAGGAGGTTGCCTGAAAACAACAAGATTTAGTGCATGGTTGGATTATTCGACAACTCAGCTAATTAATCATACTTAAACTTTGTGATTTAGGGACTCCTATCTAACTCTTTTTCAACACGCAATCCGCCAGCTGGCGGAGCAGAGCCGCAAAGTTTTATTTCTTAGAGACTTAGCGTCATTGCGTGATTTTTTAAAACTGATAATCAATCATTATCTCGGAATTGCCTTAAAATCATCAATATAAAATCCTGCATTAAAAACCGGTTCATCGGCACCGGCGAGGGGAGGAGCGGGTTCCTGATTTGGAGTCTTGTGGTTAGGCATATTGCGATATGGGCCGGTTCTGAACGAAATCCGTTCCATGGACGTCACAGCCTCTGCAAGTTTTGCATTTTTCAGCAACACCTTTCCGTTGACAGAGACAGAAAAGCTGCCAAAGGATTGTGCATCAACGGTAATGTGCAGCTTATACCATTGATCCTGTTTGTATTTCTGCAATAGAACATCGTTTGATCCGTCTGTGGCCATGATGTTTCCTTCGGCATCAAACCGGATTCGCACAGGGCGGTTTCCGTACTGGTCGGTAACATCGATTTCAAGCAGCCCATTTTCCTGCTGCCTGGGGAAAACGCTCACTGAGATTTCCCCTTTCATTGTCTCCTCAAAAACCCGGATAGCCCTGGCGTAATCATAGGGGTCCTTGTCCTCAAGCAGCAGGCTTTTATTTTGGGTTGAAGGAAAGTCTACGACGCTTATGGGTGCCCATTTAGGGGCATAAATATTCCATCCTGTAGCAGCGCCGCCTGAAGTCATCCCGTTGAAATTATCATCCACACTTCCCTTCACGCTGTAACTGATCGGAACGGGTATTCTGCTGATCCAGATATCCTCCTTGTTCATGCTGTATGTCAGCCACATATCATTTCCTGGGGGAGTGCCGTTTCCCTGAACAATTCCGCGCATATAACAGGGTCCGAAATCTTTCCATCTCCCCATAAAACGGCGTGGCGGAACCTCTCCCTGAACCAGAAGCATATGATCAAAAATAATCCCGTCGTCGCTTGTTGTCACAATCAGCGGATAGCGGTATTCGTCCAGTTCGACAGGGTTATAGCATAATGCATAGCGGCCGTCGGAAGTTGCCTGTCCCCACATTTTTCCACCCGGCATCACAAGTGTCGGTGATTTGACAGGGTCGCTGAAATGAATCCCGTCGTCGGACAACGCACAAAGGGAGTGTTTCCATAAACCGACAAATTTCCCGTCTTTGCGTCGGAAATAGTTAAACGCTTCGCCCGCTTTTGTAATGTCATAAAACCCGTCAGGACCATTGTCCTCTTCCCACCATTGCATGGTCTTTAGTTTGTTATTTAGCAATGAATTACAGGCAGAAACGAATCCTTTGTCGTCGGATGTGGTGTAAAATGGAAAGCTTGTGTTTGTTTCATTCCAATTGGTTCGGCTGTCGTATTTGATAAAATAGATTGGTCCGAAAGTACCGTCTTTATAGGCTTCACGCACAACCCGTCCAATTCCCCCTTCACGAAACGGGTCTTCGGTATGTCCATAGAATGCCAGGATAAGTAATCTTCCATCGGGTGCAACGTAAAAACCCATCCTCTGGTGCATCATATAGCCGGTGTAGCCATCCGGAATCTTCACGCCAGGGGGGGCGGTATAGGGCGGGAAAACGACTTCGGGTTTGCTCCAGTTGCGTCCGTCGGCAGAAGTCAGGACAAGCGTTTGCCCGGGAGGCATATGCTCGTCGGCAGGATTGCTCAGGTAGTGCTGATAGAACCTGTTATTCCAGTAACAGAGGTTTGCTCCGTGGTTGTAAGTCCATCCGTGGTCGTCCGACAGTTCGGGATGAGTCCGGTTTGCCCTCATTGTCTGCCGGCTTTCGGTTCCGATTGCATACCGCAGACGTCCCTCATGAACATAAGGATCAACCGATTGGCCACCTATAAACCGGATGGGTTCGTTCACACTGCCGGTCTGGGCCGAAACGGTTAGTATTGTCCCGAACCAGAATAAAAAAAGAGAAAATCGTTTCATTTTTATCATTTTAAAGCCAATTAATCGAAAAAGTTGAAATTATCACTTCTGATTGTTCTCAACCTTCACACTCCAGTCAGAGAAGGTAACCGTATAGGGTTTGCCATTTGAAGAACCAGCCGCCAGCCCCAGGTCGACAGCCTCTGTCACTCCGGGCAGTGGAGTTGACTTTCTCTGAATAATCCAGTTTTTGCCGTCGCAACTGACATAGCCGCTATAAGTTTTCCCATGACGTTCGAGTTTGAGCCAGACGGGCAGGTTTGTATTTTCGGGCAGATTTTCACTGGCTGCCTTGTGCATGCTCCCATCTCCAAATTCGTCGTATTCAATGCCTGCACGGTTGGGTGTTGTAAACATCAGCACCGATCCGAGGCTTCCCTTGACGACATCAAAACTTTGGGTGATATCATTCCGTGCATAAAGACCGGCACGGAACCAGGCTTCCGTTTTCTCCCCAAAGGAGGCAACCTTCACTGTTGCAATAAAATCACCCTTGATCTGTCTCAGATAAACGGCGGCATAGGCATCTTCGGCATGGAAAAAATCACTTCCCGACGCGGTTAATTTGTAGCTGCCGTTTTGCTGGTCGGACTCTACATTTGCCGGTTTTGCTTTGGCTGACACATAGGTCAGAAGCTTTTCATTTTTCAAATCGAGCTCTTTATAGCCAGAAACCTTAAGGATAAGTTCCGGGGTATTCTCTATTCGGACCGGGTACACACCAACCTCCGGAGTGATCCCGAACTGAATCTCCTTCTTTTCCATGGGTTTGAGTGATACCATCTGGGTATTTATCGCCCTGTTTCCGGCATAAAGACGAACCTCAGACTGGTGATTTGTCTTTAGAAGATTTTTCGCTGTGGCACTCACCTGAATGGTCTCTCCCGACAGCACTCTCTCTTCCGAAGTCCTGATGTTGTCGAATACGATTGACGGCATGACGCCAACCACATTTAGTGCCTGAGCTTTTGTTTCACCGATGGCAATTTCCTGTCTTCCGCTGTTTACCAAACGAAGTACAAACTCAATTCTCCGGCTGTTGTTTCTTATAACAGGAAACTCCATTGTTTGAAAGATCTTTCCGTTAATGTATAAATATACAGGGGCAAAACCTGTGGAACCCGCGTTGAATATATCTGCGGATACTTTAACCACAGAACCTGCGGGTATTGAATCTGTAACCGACAAGGCTCCGCAGTCAATTCTGAGATTTGAGGCTTCAGGATCGGGATCACCCTCAATGATCTCCTCCGGTACATTTTGGGGTGGTTCGATGAGTTCATTATTCCTGTAAATGTTATCGCTGATGTAGGCTCCGTTGAGTTTCATGGACCTCTGTTCGATGTCGTAAAAGATATTTTTCTCAACCACCCAGTCTTTAGCCAGGCAATCGAACCAGACGGCGACATTCTCGTTTGTAAAGCCACGTCGTACATGGTGAAACAGATTATTTCTCACAAAGGAATTCAACGTTAGCCCGGCGAGTTTGATAACCCCGGTATCATCGGCGTCATTCTGCATATCGTCGAAATGGTTGTACTCAATAAGGTAGCTGCCATCTGCCTCTTCTTCCATATTGCCCCATTGACAGGAGATGCAGTTGGGCCAGTAACTTTTATGAAAATAGTTATGAGAGATGGCGGTAAAGTTGGTATACATAAACTGCACCACGTCCCCTCCGCATTCAATAAATTTGTTTTTGTAAATGGTCGTTTGTTTAATCTGCTGTCTGATATTTCCGATTTCCCTGGGACCTCTTCCCTGGATAGCTCCTTTACTGAGCTGTCTGAAAACATTGTTTTCAATTCGGGTACCTGTGCAACCAAATCCCAGTCTGACTGCGGTGCTTTCGCTGTTGCTCAGCTCAGAGTGTTCCAGTTCGCAGGACTGGGCATAGTCGTATGAGATGACTGTCCCTCCGGCGGTAACCCCATCGAACGTTAAACCTGAAAAACGGAGGTTCCGGACAGGTTTTCCTTCCTCACCCATAACCACTGCCAGGCGATTAAATGCCGGGACAATGATCTTTGCCTGATTCGGGTTTTGAATACCTTTCAATGGAATATAGCTGATCTCTTTCTTTCCTTTGTCAAAGTACCATTCGCCAGGCAAATTCAGGGCTTCCTTTACATTTTCGATATAATAGCGGGGTGGTACCAGGAGCAGACGGGGTTCAGGAGTGGCAAGGTAAGCTGTCTGGTTTTTCACATCTACTCTGACAATTGAATTTTCAGCTTTACTCCATCGCATGAGCAATATTACCCGGTTATAGGCCATATCTTTCCAATTCTGCAGATCTCCCTTCCGGAAGTTGAGTTCGGAACTATTGGTGAGTTTTTCTACTGTAAAATAACCCGAATCCGGGGTTCGTGCAGGGGTTTGCTTCTTTCCGTTGGCAATAAGAACTGGCGCATTATCCTGGGTAAACGGTGCAATCCATGCGATTCCTGATTTTTCCCATTTTGAAACTTCAATCCCTCCCGAGATTACCGGCTTTTCACCCGGATAGGCAGCATACGTAACATAATGGTTCCGCAGGTGGTGAAACTCGTAGGCGCCTGTGGGGAGGTTTGTTTCAACGCGCTCGCCACCGTCCCTGGGTTTGAAGATCAGCGGTGATTGCAGGGTGTAGAGTCCTTCACGAATAAAAACAACAATATCCTTCCCTTTGCCAAAAGGATGGTTGCTCCCTATATATCTTGAATCAGATGATATTTTTTTAGTCTGAAAAACCTGAGCCTTAAGTTCAAGTACACCCTGCTGTGCCCGTTTAATCGTTGCAAAAGGGCCATCGGTGCCTGCACCATTGGGTTCGGCAATTGTGCCGGACCAGCTGTCGTTACCTTTGGGGGAGACATAAAAGTCTCCTTTTACTTTGGTTGCATCAAATTCCTGTCTCATCTCGCTGCGCATCAGGGTGCCATCCCGCATCTGGGCCATTAGCGAAAATGTGCTTGTTAACATCAACAAAGCCAGCGAAGTAATTCTCATAATTTTTTAATATTATCCTTTAAGACTAAACTTTTCGTGGAGTTGGTTTAATTAATTTTTTGGCTCCATATACTTTCTCCCATCGAAAATCTTCCAGCTGCCAGGTGCCAATTGTCAGATGCTAGCTAAGCAAAATTTATATTACACATATTATACGTTTTAGAACCAATTTTTTCTTCCTACCTCTCGCCCCATTTGGGATTTGGCTTGTTTCCCAGTACATAGCTTAGCGTACCTCCATTGACGATATCCTTAAAGTATATCCACGATTTCTGAAGCGGTTTCCCGTTTAGCATTGCGCTTTGGATATAGATGTTTTCAGGGGTATTGTTTTCAGATGTAATCACAAAAGATTTCCCCTTAAAAAATTTCGGATCAAGAGAAATGGTTATTTTACTAAATAATGGTGCTGTCAGATCTACCTTTGAGTTTTCAGTCACTCCGCCATTCATTTCAAAGAGTCCCATTGCTGTAATTACGAACCAGCCCCCCATCTGTCCCTCGTCCTCATCGCCTTCCCAGCCGTGATAAGGTGTATCACCGTAATATGAATTGAGTATTGCCCTTGTGTATTTCTGAGTCAGCCATGGTTTATCCGAATAGTTAAACAGGTATGAGGCCTGCATATTGACCTCATTCCCCTGATTGATATAATATTCATATATTTTTGATTGCATCCTGTCGAGGGCATGAGCGGCATACATAAACTTTTCCGACTTTTGGAATCCCTCCTCCAACCGTTGATTAAACAAATCTTTGCCCATCAGCTCTACAACTCCGGGAATGTCGTGAGGAACGTAGAAACTGTATTGCCAGGCATTCCCTTCACTCCACAATTCGCCCGAGAAGATATTGTTATCAGTCTTCCAGTTACCCTTTGAATCGCGTGGCATCTGCCATTTTACATCGGGATTAAACTGATTTTTCCAGTTGTTCGAACGCTTGAGGAAGAAGTTAAATTCATCAGTTTTACCCAGCGCTTTTGCAAGTTGGGCAGTGCAATAGTCGGTAAAGGAATAGTCAAGTGTTCGTGACGAGCGTTGCGACACATCATAGGGGACATAACCCAATTTATCGTAGATATCGAGCCATTCCATACCCACGTTTCCTGTTTTATCGAGCTTCTTGCCTTGCTCAGTGGCATTATGTCTTACTGCAGACCAGAGCTGTGCTGTATCATAATTGCGGATTCCCTTCTGATAAGCTGCCACCATCAGCGCCATCTCATGAGTTACCCCCATAACGCGTGTATGTTCCAGACCTGTTGGGCCGTTGTTTGTCCATCCGGTATGTTTAAAAAGTTCAAGCTGCGTTGTGACCCAGTTGTTCATGATGTCAGGGGCAATCAGCGATAGAATGGTATTGAAATTCCAGTAGGTATTCCAGAATGCATCACCTCCATAAATGTTTTGATTTTTAGGTAATTGCTGTATGTTTTCAAATGGATCGCAATAGCGGCCATCCACATCATTCCAGGTTTGTTTAGCAAAACTCCGGTAGAGGTTGGTATAAAACTTCTTTTTATCATTCTCTCTACCCTCGACTTTGATTTTGGAAAGTAAGTCATTCCATTGTTTGTGTGCTGCATATACAACCTTATTAAAATCCCAGTTGGAATCACCGATTTCTGTTTTAAGATTGTTACGGGCGCCGTTCAGATCGACAAGTGAGAGGCCAACCTTGAGCATGACTGGTTCTCCAACTTTTGTAGTGTAGTTCACAAAAGCGGCCACATCACCGGCTCCGCTGATTAATGAAGTGTTGTCAACAATCGAATCGTTGACCCATCCCCCCATACTCTTAAACGGTTTGCTGAATTGTATCGAGAAATAGAGCACATATTCCTGATTTTTTGTCGATGGCACGATCGTGTTGGCGTAACCTTCGATGAGTGTATCATTTACCATCCTGATTTGGGCATCGCGTATCTCTGCCTGATCTTCAGCCGGGAAAAGCAAATCGAGGATAATACGGGCTTCCCCCTCCTTTGTAAATGTATATTTGTGGAAACCGCAGCGTGTTGTTGCCGTCATTTCGGCTTTACAATTGGCGTCATACAAAAAGCACGAATAATAACCAGGCGAAGCTTTCTCTGATGCTTTATCAATGCGCGAGTGATAGCCTGAACTGGCACCTCTGTATGGTCGGTCAGGTGCCCCATCATCTTTGGTGAAATCCTGCATGGCAGGCATTACCCTTAAACCCGACATAGTCCATGCGTGGATATGGCTAAAGCCGGACACGTTCATTATTGAATATTCATATCCTCCCATCCAGCCTGATGCCTGGTTGTCTGGTCCCAATTCTACCATCCCGTATGGGACAGATGCATAAGGGCCCAGCATCCAGCGCGAGTTAGATGTGCCTGTAAACAAATCGACATAATCCACTGGCTCTTTAACCTGTTTTGGCGGACCTGCAAAAGTTGTGAGACTTATAATACATAGAATAAAAAGAAGTCGCATTTGTTTAATATTCGTAAATTGAAACAAAATATTCTTACCACTAAAGCACCATCCGTCAATTGACGGACCAAAAAGGCACCAAAATTCTTCAGACAACCAAAAGTTTAACTAGTGTGTTCTATTGTGACTAATGTGGTTAGCCCTTTTTATTCTTTACCCCGTTCTCCGATGAACTGCTCTTCTTTATTTTTGAAGAGAACATTAAATGTGGTGAGGCTGCCGTAAATCCTTGTAATATACTGCTCTAAATCAACTTTTTCCTCATCAGTCAGATTGCTGGCATTAATTCGTTGCTCCATAACGCGGACCCTGTCGCGAACCATTACAATTTTATGGAAAAAGGTTTCAACGGGTATCTCTTTTTCTTTGAGCGATTTATCTCCGGGGTAAAGGACCATTCTCCCTCCGGTCCATTTTTGTCCAAGGGGAACCGTTTCCTGAATATCACTGAAACGGCGCAGTACGCGTGTAAGGCTCTTTTCAATCTTTTCGTAGGTCGCCAGATCGGATGGCGTTTCGACGGCCTCAATGACTTCAAGTCCTTCATAGTCGCGCATGATCTGCTTTACGCCGTAATCGATGAATCCGATTTCGTACGCATCAGAGCGTAACTGTACAATAACCCCTTTACCCATTTGCGGATGTTTTACCCGTGAGCCTACGCCCAACACGTTTTCTGACATGTTTGTATTCTTTAAATTAGTTATGAATACAAATATATAGATTCTGACTCTATGACGATTAGTTTGGGTGGGATAAATATTACTTTAAAGTGGCTGGCTGTTGGCATCTAGCTGCTGGCAGATTTTGCCTGGAAAGAATTGTCCATTTCAGAATATGATTAGAATAAAAGTCAATATAATACTGGTATTCAAGATCTTTGCCAATTGCCAGTAGCAAACAGCCAGACGCATTTAGCAGTACTTTGCAATCGCTTCAACCGCCAATTCCGATCCCAGTTCTGCCGCTTTTTCAAAATCAAGTGCGGCTTCATGCTGCTGACCCAGATCCAGCCGGGCAAGGCCTCTCGAATAATAAGCTTCAGCATCTGACCCATTTATTTCAATTGCAGCTGAATAGTCTTTAACTCCGCCGCCATAGAGCTTCAAATTACACTTCGCATTCCCGCGATGCTGATAAATTGCCGGATAACCCGGATCTAGTTCAATCACCTTTGTATAATCGGCAATCGCACCTCTGAAGTCCTGAAGCGCGTTTTCTGCAAAACCTCTGCTGAACCATGCAGTTGTATTGCGGGGATCTGATTCGAGCACCTTCGAATAGTCTGTGATGGCACCTGTAAAATCGCCGAGCTTGCATTTGGCATGTCCAACAAGGTTATGGATCAGAACAAATTTTGGATTAAGGGTCAGGACTCTGGCATAATCAGCGATGGCGCCCAGGTAATCCTGAATTGAGTTACGGGCAAATCCTCGATTGTAATAAGCGGTTAAATCATTGTCATTTAGTCGGATTGACATATTAAAATCGGAAATTGCCCCGCTAAAGTCTTCGAGGGCGTTTTTGGCCAGTCCACGGCTGCAAAATGCCATTGAGTCGTATGGTTCAAATGAAATGGCTTTTGAACAATCGGAAATAGCTGCTTTAAAATTCCGTGTTAAAAAGTTGCTGACACCCCGGTTGTAATAGGCTTCAACATGCAACGGATCAATCACGATGGCCGAAGTATAATCAGCGATTGCTCCGCGGAAGTCCTCAATTGTATTTTTCGCATACCCCCTGTTGTAATACGCAGTAGCATCTTCATTATCAATGGTAATAGCAGCAGTATAATCTGCGATGGCACCCCGGTAATCCTGAAGTGCATTTTTTGCATTGCCTCTGTTATTGTAAATTAACAGATAATTCGGATCAATTTCAATGGCTTTTGAATAGTCTTCGATGGCACCGTGAAAATCTTCAATATTATATTTTGCATTTCCCCTGTTATACCAGGGTTCAGCTTCACCTGGATTAAATTCAAGAGCCTTTGTATATTCAATTATCGCACCCAAGTAGTCTTCAAGGATAAACTTCTCATTCCCAATTTGATTGTAATCAATAATATCGTCACCTTGCTGCGTGCTCATAAATTCTGTTTTTGTACGTTCTCTTTTGGTGT
>CAIOOC010000169.1 GCA_903859795.1 uncultured Bacteroidia bacterium | reverse complement strand
GCCGGAATAGGACTCAACTCGTCCAATTTTCTTAGCATCAATATTATAAGACTTAGCAATAGCAATGATCCCATCTGCTGCCATTTCATCGGCATAGATTTCAAACCGGTGTCCCATATTAAAAACTTTATACATCTCATGCCACGATGTTCCGCTTTGCTCCTGAATCAGTTTAAAGAGGAGCGGAATATCAAATAGGTTATCCTTGATAACATGCAGGTTATCAATAAAATGAAGCACCTTGGTTTGAGCTCCGCCCGAACAGTGAATCATGCCGGAAATCGACAATCTGTACTGTTCCAATACTTTTTTAATGACAGGAGCATAAGTTCTTGTCGGACTGAGTACTAACTTTCCTGCGTTGATTTCGCTCCCTTCAACCTTGTCTGTTAATTTACATTGTCCCGAATAAATTAGTGATTCAGGGACAGTGGGATCAAAACTCTCAGGATATTTTTCAGCCAGATATTTGGCAAATACATCGTGGCGGGCAGAAGTGAGCCCGTTACTTCCCATACCTCCGTTATATCCTTTTTCGTATGTTGCTGTTCCTGAAGATGATAATCCAATTATGCAGTTTCCTGCTTTAATCTGATCGGCAGAAATCACATCACTTCGTTTCATCCTGCAGGCAACTGTCGAATCAACGATAATAGTACGGACTAGATCTCCAACATCGGCAGTCTCACCGCCGGTTGGATAGATGTTTATACCTAACTCTCTCAGTTCAGCACAAAGCTCCTCAGTACCTGCGATTAGTGCTGCAATCACCTCCCCCGGGATACTATTTTTATTACGTCCAATTGTAGACGATAACAGGATATTGTCGGTAGCGCCAACGCAAAGCAAATCATCCAGATTCATTACGATAGCATCCTGGGCAATACCTTTCCATACGGATAGGTCACCTGTCTCCTTCCAGTAAAGATAAGCAAGGGCAGATTTGGTACCTGCTCCATCCGCATGCATGATGTTACAATATTCCGGGTCTCCTGTCAGGTAATCGGGCACAACTTTACAAAAAGCCTTTGGGAAAAGTCCTTTGTCTATGTTTCTTATTGCGTTATGGACATCTTCTTTCGAAGCTGAAACACCCCTTAGATTATATCTGTTATCAGAAGACATATTGATATTCAATAGTTTACAATTGTCCTGAAATAACTCGGGTTCTCCGTTTCAGGTGGGGCAAAAGTAATAATTTTTCCGGATCATGGCACATCCGGTGGCTGGTATCTGGCAACCAGGTACTAGCTTCTGGCTTTTTGTGACTGGCAGTTTGTTCTTTCCTTTCGATAATGTGTTATTGGGGGTATTTTTAGGGCATTTTGTGATTAGGAAGAATTCAAAATTCATAGAGAGGTAGCCAATTGCCAGCTGCCAGTTTCTGATTATTTGAAATAATTAAAGATTCACATTTCTATACCCCAATTATGGTTTGAATCGCTATTTCTCAAACTTCTCCCGGTAATCGGATGATAAAACCCTGAATTCTGTTCGCCGGTTGATCTGGTGACATATTTCACGCTGTTTTTCATCCTCGAGGGCTTCAATAAAACTACAGGTTAGGTCTGTTCCCTGTTTTAGGAATGG
>CAIOOC010000168.1 GCA_903859795.1 uncultured Bacteroidia bacterium | reverse complement strand
GAATCAATTGATAAATAATGAAATACGAAATATTATTCTTGCTTATTATTACCTTTATTGGTTAAAATATTAATATTTTAACCTTTTTTGAACCAGAAAATAGATGATGGACCAATTTTTAGAAGGCCTAAAACGCGCGTTTTCGTTATTTTCAAGAGGTCTGGTTAGAGTACTGCAAATTGGGATGGTCTGAATTCAAATAAAAAATGATGTAATTTTAGTTGGGAAAGTTGGTTTTTGGTAATTTGTACTGTCTATATTTTATCTTTATACCAGACATTCATATTCTAATTATAAAAAGGCCTGTTAAAAATGAAAAAACTTATGATGTTCCGGTTAGTATGCGTTTCAATCCTGATTTTCTTTCTGTCTGGCGTATCGTATTCCCAGCCGTCTGAGAAAATGGTCAAGGTCGCAGTTATTCCTGATCACAATGACTGGGTTTACCGAAAAGGTGAAGTAGTAAAATTTAATGTTGGTGTAACCAGAAACAATGAACCATTGCAGAATGTGACAATAAGGTATGAAGTTGGTCCCGAGATGATGACCCCGGTTATAAGGGATTCGGCTATTCTCAAAAATGGAAATATAACTATTCCAGGCGGGGTATTACAAAATGCCGGTTTTCTGCGTTGCAAAGTTGTGGCTGATTATGAAGGTAATAAATATGAAGGATTAGCAACTGTCGGCTTTAATCCGGAGGCGATTAAGCCTACCACTGAATATCCTGATGATTTTACCCAATTCTGGGATAAAGCCAAACATGATCTTTCTGCTGTTCCTTTGGATGTGAAACTCACCTTACTGCCTGATAAGTGTACAGAACTAACCAATGTTTATCAGGCGAATATTCAGAACTTCAAAGTCGGATCACGGCTGTATGGTATTGTTTGTATTCCGAAGAAGCCAGGAAAATACCCGGCTATTCTAAAAGTGCCAGGAGCAGGAGTCCGAGGATATTCCGGAGATATTGCCATGGCAGATCTGGGTATTATTACTTTTGAGATTGGTATTCATGGAATTCCGGTTACGATGGATGCTGGTGTTTATGTTGATTTAGGACGTACTGCCCTGGACGGGTATATGTTTTTTAATCTTGATGATCGTGACAGGTATTATTACAAGCGGGTTTATCTTGGGTGCGTAAGGGCAATTGACTTTATTTTTTCATTGCCTGAATTTGACGGATCATCACTCGCTGTTACTGGCGGAAGCCAGGGTGGAGCCTTGTCGATTGTAACGGCGGGGCTTGATCAAAGGGTTAAATACCTTGCAGCATTTTACCCTGCACTTTGCGATCTGACAGGATACCTGTCGAACCGGGCAGGGGGATGGCCTCAGATGTTCCGTGATCAGAAAGGTGCCACAAAAGAGAAGATTGAAACATCGAAATATTATGATGTTGTCAATTTTGCAAGAAATGTTAAGGTTCCTGGATTTTATTCCTGGGGCTTCAATGATGCGGTTTGTCCACCAACATCAATGTATTCGGCATATAACTCGATAACTGCCCCTAAGGAGCTTTATATTATGCAGGAAACCGGCCACTGGCAGTATCCTGAGCAGAATGAGAAGGCAAAGCAGTGGTTGTTATCCCGACTTTTGGTAAATAAGTTGAAATAAAATTGTGTTTAAAAATGATTTCATGAATTTAAATGTGGCTCCTAGATGCTGGCTACTGGCAATTAGCAGATTTTACTTCTGAAATTTTAATTAGTTATAATAAATCTCAGGCGAAGTAATTTCAGTCTTGCAACCGCGAGCCATTCGCCCGAAGTACAATATCCTATAAATGGAAACCTTTTTTGGACCCAAAGAAAAACCCTTAATCTGCAATTTCTTGTAAATTAAGGGTTTTATTTATCTGGGATATTATTAAATGTTACTCCACTTTTTTGGAGGCTCTTTTCCGATCGTTTTCGTTAAGCATGATCTTGCGCAACCTGATTGACTTAGGAGTTACCTCAACATATTCGTCCTTTTGGATATATTCGAGTGCTTCTTCAAGGCTGAACTTGATGGGTGGTGCTAATCTTACCTTGTCATCAGAGCCCGATGCGCGCATATTGGTCAGTTTCTTTGATTTAGTAAGATTCATTGCAAGGTCGCCTTCGCGGCTGCTTTCTCCGACTACCTGTCCCTCGTATATCTCCTCCTGCGGATCGATAAAGTATTTACCTCTGTCCTGAAGTTTATTCAGGGCATATGCGAAGGCAGTTCCGGTTTCAAGTGCAACCAACGAACCATTTAACCGGGTTTCGATAGGGCCCTTGAATTTGTCATATTTGATAAAACGGTGAGCCATAACAGCTTCCCCCTGTGTCGAGGTCATCATTGTTGTGCGTAATCCAATAATGCCACGAGAAGGAATATGGAATTCAAGATTGATCCGTTCACCCTTTTTCTCCATATTGAGCATCTCACCCTTACGACGGGTAACCAAATCAATGGCTGTTCCGCTAAGTTCTTCGGGAAGATCGATGTGTAGCATCTCAATAGGCTCATATTTCTCACCGTTAATTTCTCTGAACAGAACCTGGGGTTGTCCAACCTGTAGTTCGTATCCTTCACGGCGCATAGTTTCAATCAGGACTGAAAGATGTAGCACTCCACGACCATGAACATTCCAGGCATCAGCAGAATCGGTCGTTTCAACGTGTAATGCAAGGTTTTTCTCAAGTTCCCGCATTAACCTGTCATGAATATGCCTGCTGGTTACAAACTTGCCTTCCTTTCCGTAGAATGGGGAGTTATTGATTGTAAACAACATACTCATTGTAGGTTCGTCAATTGAAATTGGCTCAAGCGGTTCTGGATTTTCGTAATCACAGATTGAGTCACCGATTTCGAAACCTTCGATACCTACGAGGGCGCAAATGTCTCCATTGCTAGCGCTTGTAACTTTTTCCCGACCTAACCCGGTGAAAACGTGAAGTTCCTTAATTCTGGTACGTGAAGTTGTACCGTCACGTTTAACGAGAGAAAGGTTCATTCCCTCTTTAAGTTCGCCCCTGTGTATTCTGCCGATTGCAATACGTCCCACATATTGTGAATAGTCAAGAGATGTAATGAGCATCTGAGGTGTTCCGGGGTTTTCAGTAGGCGCCGGAATATGTTCTATGATGGCATCAAATAATTCAGTGATATTTTCTGTCCTGATTTTCCAGTCATTACTCATCCAGTTTTGTTTGGCAGAACCATAAATAGTTGGAAAGTCGAGTTGTTCCTCTGTAGCATCAAGACTATACATTAATTCAAACACCTGTTCGTGAACGACATCGGGACGGCAATTGGGTTTGTCAACTTTATTGATCACGACGATGGGTTTTAAACCGAGCTGGATCGCCTTTTGCAGGACAAATCTTGTCTGAGGCATAGTTCCTTCAAAAGCATCTACAAGAAGTAATACTCCGTCGGCCATGTTCAGCACACGTTCTACCTCGCCGCCGAAATCGGCGTGCCCGGGGGTATCGATAATATTAATTTTTGTACCATTATAAACGACTGATACGTTTTTGGCAAGAATGGTAATACCTCTTTCCCGCTCCTGATCATTATTGTCGAGGATTAATTCACCAGGATTCTGGTTGCCCCTGAAGATGTTCGAATCCATGATCATCTTGTCAACCAGCGTCGTTTTTCCATGATCGACGTGAGCTATAATCGCTATGTTTCTGATATTTTGCATTGATTTATTTTGAGCCGCAAAGGTAGTCATTTATTCGATGGTAAAAACGAGTAACTAAATATCGTGTTGATCAATCCTCTGACAGAATCCCTGAATTATAAAATCAATATTATTTTAGTGTTTAATAAAATAGTATTGATTCATTAATGAATTAACTATCAGGATTATAAATAGATTGAAAATTTTCATTTCTTAATATTTTGGATAGTATTGGCAGTCATGTGTTTAAATAGAATAATTCTACATTAGGCGTCGATCTGTTTTAATTCAAAGATCAACTTTACGCGTTTTTTAGATATGATTACGGACTGGTTTTAATCCAATATTATCTTAATATTAATAAAACCAAATTTCCGCTTTAAT